>NZ_JAWDHA010000043.1:0-34870 GCF_034190895.1 Virgibacillus sp. M23
ACTTCAACTCCTGTGGGAAATGTTTGACCTGAAGATCCACTTTTTTGAGCGGGTTTTGCTAAAAAAGTTAGCTGAAGGACAAACCCCACGGAAAGGGAAGTGGGCAGCCGGAATGGTGGTCAAGCAGTAGCTATTATTCCATAATAGCTACTAGAGGAAGCGTAAATCTGAGCATTTAGTGATAAGGACTGAGCGAATTTTGCTCCGTTTTTTTTATGCGTGTGCTAGATATAGAGCAAAAGTAGCTGCACCTATTAGAAACCTACTGCTTCTAGAGGCAGGGTATTTTGTTTGGTTTTTTCCGCATATAACTGGCAGTAAGCCCCCAATTTCAAGCAATAAAGAGAACTAAGTGGGGGATAAAAACACCCACTAATTGAAGTTTTACTTTATTCGTCTAAGCTAATCATTTCCCCCGTTACTGCATCTACTACATAGCTACATTCAATTTTACCGCATAACATATACCTACCTTTTTGATAGACGTAGACAGGTGAGATCTCAAGGTAGCTACGGAGCTTTTCGGATGCTTCTCCCTTTGAAATAACAGGCATTTCTGCTTCTTTAAAATCACGAAAGACATCGAGCAATTGACGATTGTCCATATAATTAAGAGGCTTTAATGTTTTTGAATCCATAATAACCTTTATCTTAGGACCGATGATACGAAAATCTTGCTTTACTGGATGCAAGATTGCAAGTAGGTAGTTGTGTTCCTGTTGAATGGTAGTTAGTTTCCATTGGCCATTGTCATCTGGTAACTCTTGCTGTAGTAGACGACTCACTTCTGTAATAATTCTAGTTTGTTCATCTTTGGAAATAGATCTTTTTCTATCAACCTCTTTATTATTGCTCAATGCCTCAGACTCGGAAATTTCTGGTGACAGATCGATTTTTTCTAGAGATATGGTAGAAGCGGAACTAGTATGGCTCCATGTGATAGGTTCAACGCTATTACAATGAATGATGGATTTTTCCACTTGATCATAGGAAATCGTCTCTCCTCCATTATTGGTAAGGAAGAACATAGATGTCCCGTATACGGAAATCCATTTTTGTTCATTCTCCACTGGAATTTCCATCAACTTGCAATGATCTAGAGCAATGGGTTCAACGATTTCCGACGTTAAAGCAAAGGGTTCCCACTGAACTTGATCCTCTGTAGGAAAGCTCCCATGGATAGAAAAGAGTGTAAGTTGTCCTTGCTCATTAAAGGTTATATCGATGTTCCCACCTGGATAGACGGGAATATTGTCTACAGCAGATCGGAAATGCATTTCATTTTTTGATTCCTCGACTAATTGAAACTGTCTACCATATTCTAGACCCGTCATTTCCTCAACCCATTCAATGATTTGTTCACTGGTTTGGTGAATGACAGTTAACGCCTCTGCATGAGCATAAGATATATCATTAACAAAGATTATTTTTTTGATTCGTTCACTATGAAGGTCTACATCAACAACGGCTGTTCCTGGAGGATTTAAGCCTTCTTCTGTTTCCGCTGCTTCATTAGGAAACCATTCCATGGTTAACTCATAGGATACGCCTTCATTAGGATTTTCTTCTTTAACAAAGCTGTGTCTTTTTAAATAATATTTATCTAGTCCCCATTCATCTGCTGTAACGTCAATCAATTTTTGTACTCGCTTATGCATATAGATACCCTCACTTTATTTCAGTTTGACATTAAATAGATAGTTCCTTTTATCTCGTTTATAACTGGCAGGAAGCCCCTACTTTATAACTTTGCCTATAGTATATCATTCCTTTAGGAACGAATTCACATATTACAAAATGATATAATGAGCAAAAATCAAAAAATCGAATTTTCCACTTTACATTAACGTAACGTCAAGGTTTATAGTGAAGTTGAGGAGGAAGGAATATGCAAATAAAAGAAGTAGCAAAGCAATTAAATACTACTCCGAGAGCAATTCGCTTTTATGAGGAGAAGGGATTAATTAAGCCTGCAAAGTTAGACAACAATGAGTATCGCAGCTTTTCTGAAGAAGATATTGCCCGATTAAGTACGATATTAGCTCTTCGAGAAATCGGATTTAGCGTTAGTGAGATATCCCACGTTCTAAACGAAGAACAGCGAAGCATTTCGCAGTATCTAAACATACAACGATCTGCTCTCTATGAAAAATGGCTCGAAATGAAGGATATGATTCATACGATCGATCAAATGCTAGATCGTACATCGGATGATTATGATAATATGCAAGCAATCTATCAATTAGCGACTCATTTAAAAAATTTAAAGGAAATTCGTCGAAATTGGCAAGACAAATGGAATTTTGATAGTCAAGCTAAGGATTATGATTCTAGTATCAAGATGCATGGCTATCGCTTTAATGTACATCAGGACTATGATAAGGCGTTAACAAAAGTAGTTGAAACCATCCAGCTAGAAGCTGGCAATACGTGCCTAGATATTGGAATTGGTACAGGAAATCTCGGTGCAAAGTTTTTACCCAAAGGAATAAACGTCATTGGCATTGATCAGTCCGAAAACATGTTACATGTTTGTAAACAAAAGCACCCAGCCATAGAAATACGTAAAGGACACTTTTTAGCCTTGCCGTTGATGGATCAGCAAGTAGATGGGATTGTTTCCAGCTATGCACTACATCATATTACTGACGAAGAAAAAATACTAGCATTACAGGAAATGGATCGAGTATTAAAAGCAGGTGGGCAAATTTGTATAGCTGATTTAATGTTTATTAATGAACGACAACGCAAGCAAGTTATGAAATATTTTCAGGATGCGGGCAATAAAGAGGCAATTTACGCCATAAAAGATGAATATTATGCGGATCGCTCTATCCTAATAGAATGGTTAAAAGAACATAACTATGATGTAAAAGCATATCCGTTTAATGATATTTTAAGCATGATTTATGCCCAAAAGACAGCTTGTGGTGATAAAGCATGAATAATACGCCAGCAGTTAGATTGGATTTCTTTCAAGATAAATATCTCGCTGATTTAACTTACTACCATTTATCAACAGATCAATTAATGTATACCGCACATCCTAAGGAAGCATTGGCTAAAGAAGCTTCAGAAGCAAGAAGACATGGGATTGTCATTCTGTTTCAACACCATGTTGCAGGTTTTTTTGTACTAGAGGATGGAGAAAGTCTTAAAATGTATAGTGATAACCAACAGGCATTACTGCTTTGCTCGTATTCCATTGCGTACAAGATGCAAGGGAGAGGAATTGCAAAACAATCACTTCTACAGTTACCTGCTTTTCTAAATTGCCACTTTCCGAAAAAAAATGAGGTTGTCCTTGGAGTAAACCATCAAAATATGATAGCACAACACGTTTATCAACAATGTGGATTTGTAGATAGTGGGAAAAGGATTATTGGGAAAAAAGGAGAACAATATTTACTACAATTAAACGTAATGGAAGCTATCCACTAATAACAGACAGCTTCCATTACGTTATTCTTGCACATAGTTTTTTAATCCATCGGTAACTGCTTCGGCTACCTTCGTTTCAAATGATTCACTTTGAATCTTGGCTAGATCATTTGGGTTTGTAATAAAACCAAGCTCCAGTAAAATAGATGGCGCATGATTTGTTCGTAGGACACGGTAGTTTTTCTGGAGTATCCCACGGTCTTTCATATCAATAGAAGCTGTTAGTGATGTATGCACATTTTCTGCTAATCGAAGATCATTTTTCTTAGAATAATAGAAGGTATTTAAGCCACTAACAGATGAATCAGGAAATGCATTATAATGAATGCTAATAAATGCGTTGGTCTTGTTAGAATGACTTAATTCAACTCTTCGATCTAATGATATATACGTATCCTTTGATCTCGTAGTCAGTACCGTTGCCCCAGCTTCACGTAGCTTATCAGCAATTTTCTGAGCGGTCGTAAATGTTAAATTTTTTTCGTATACATTCTTCAAGCCCATTGCCCCTGAATCTTTCCCGCCATGTCCTGGATCTAGCATGATATGATAACCATCAAGCGGTTTTGTCGCTGATGTTATACTTGATGTTTGCTGGTCTGGTGCTTTGATTGTGTGGGCGGATACACTTGCGCTTGTAGCTTCTTGAGCTGGGGTATCCGTATGCCAGGAAGCTATCCAACCGTTTTGTCCATTATTTACTTCTATTTGATGCCATTCACCCTTGGTTTCTATTAGTCTATAGCTTTTTCCAGCTGGTAATGTTCCAATACTAGAATAGCTAGAGCCAGGACCAGAGCGAATATGCGTGTTCTTTGTTACTACTTTTATTTTTTCTTCTTCTGTTTCTTTCGCTTCACTTACTTGTCCAATATTATGCAAATAATGCCCTGCTACCCATGCCTCCTTCCCATCATAAAATGTTTTAATCCATCCATATTTTTCCTCGAAGGCGACTAATTGATCACCAGCTTGTAGCTTACCGATGATTTCTGCTTGGTCTGATGGTTCACTTCTAACATTTAGCATTGTTTCTCCTACTTCAAAAAGCTCTCGAGTATCTGCTTGACTTTCATTAGGAAAAAAAAGCATAGATACAAAGATAACGACAAAGCTACTAACAATATAATAGATAAACCGCATAGCAATCTCCTCTTAATAGTAATTTAATGTAATAACAGTATGTACAAGGAGATAACTAATTAAACTATGTTTCTGAAAAATAAACTATGAAGTACTAGATTGCTAGATGGGTAGCAGGAATTAACACAAAAAATACCTCTATCCAGCATATAACTGGCAGTAGGACCCCCACCTCAAGCAATAAGGTGGAACCAATATAGATAAGTGGGGTATCGACTGCCAGTAAATGTCCGATTGGTTCAATGGTCTTTAGGTCATACCCTTGTGGTACTAACCATCAGTGGGGGGATAAACAAAACCCTGATAGGAGTTTCACTTTATCTAAAATAATCAACTGTCAAGATACTAATCTTATCTTTGTATTTGTTTTAGGGTTTGTTATAATGGCGTTTTACTATTACATGTGGAAGAGAGGGCTTCTATGAAAAAGTCTTCGGGAGATCGTAACGTTCATTATTAAACTTTTTAAGGAATTTGGAAAAAATGAGGGGATATCGTTGTTTTATTTTTGGTTACAAACTGCATATACACCTTTTCCAGTTACGGATATACTGATACCAGTGATGGTAGCTATCATGGCAACCATTGTTATGTCGATTGTTTATAAAAATAAGCCAAAAATTGATCGTGGTAGAGTGATTATCTATTTTCAGCTTAGTTACCGAAGAAAGTTAATTCGCAGCCTTTGGACGTTTCCTATTCATATAGTAATTATTTTGCTGGCCATCTATATTACTCATATGCGGCTGACTGTCGAAATTCTAGTTTTTATCGTTTTTCTAACTGGCAACTGTTTGCAAATTGGCTATAACTATTGCATGTATAAAAAGACAGAGGCTTAACCTACAGTAAATTACAGCAGCTAACAAAAGCCGTTGTCATAAGCGTTACATAACTTTATCCCGCATATGGCAGTAAGCCCCCACCTCAAGTAATAAAGTGAAATGGGGGTTTTGTCTCACTCTCTTTCTGATAGCAGACCTGTCGTTTATTAATGTATACTAATTCAATCTATGTGAATGAGCGTTGAAGCAGCAGTCAATGCAACTTGATCATTAACAATGTCTCCAGGTCGTCTTGCTTGGCCAATCACGTAATCTTTTAGTGTCATTCCATAAAATTCACAGATATAATTGAATTGCTGAATAAGCGGTAGTCCCTTTACTCGTGGATGATCACCGCCAACAATTATTAGATAAACATTTTTCTCTTTTAATGCAGCACGAAAATGTGAATAGCTGTCGTCTCTTAAAATTTGTGACCAACGATCAATAAAGGTTTTCATTGGACCAGACATCCCATACCAGTAAATTGGTGTAGAGAAAACAAGCGTATCGTGCTCTAACAGTTGATCGATTAACTGTGTATGATCATCCTCAACTACTGGAAATCCTTCTGGTGCATGACGTTTATCAATAATTGGTTGAATATCATGATCGCGTAAATAAATATGGGTTCCTTTCTCTTTAGGAACTGCTTGATACGTTAAATATTCCGTATTTCCATTAACTCGAGTGGAACCATGAAATACAGCAATTTTCATGTATTATCCTCCCCATGAAAGATTTTTCAGGATGAATGAAGCCGTATTTAGCAAAAGACTGTAGTGTTTTTACCATCTTAACAGGCATAATCCTATGGATACCTTGGATGGTAAGGAATCCTAAAAACTCATGAAATTTTTCCTTTTCTTAAATTGTATTCTTCAGCAGGTATTTTAGAAGTGAGAGAAGAATCTTATTTATAGATAAAATAAATGATTTAGCTAAAGGAGTTATTCCAAAGATGATATATAGAAAGAAAACATACAAATTGAAAAAGGGCACCGTTGAAGCTTTTAATAACTTCTTTCATGAATATTTGCTTCCGAATCAGCTTACCTATGGGGCAAACCTTGTTGGCAGATGGGTAAATCAATCAAACGATGAAATAACAGCTATGTGGGCATATAATAATATGGAGGAATATGAGCGTATCGAAGCGAACATTAGAGCAAGTGACTTACATAAAATGGGACACAAAAAAAGAAAAGAATTGGGGGATATCATTATAGATAGTCGTCAGGAATTCTTAACTTCTACAGGAAACGATCAATATCCTAAGCATATAGTTTCTGTTAGTGGTTATATAACGAATGATCAGGGGGAAGTTCTACTAGTACGTAATATGGATCGTGCAGATACCATGGAGATACCAGGAGGACAAGTGGAAGAAGAGGAGTCATTATTAGAAGCAGTACATCGAGAAATTAAGGAAGAAACAGGAGCTATCGTCCAGATGGATGGTATAACTGGAATTTATCAGAATGTTACCAAGGGAATCATAAATATTGTATTTAGAGGAAAATACATATCTGGTGACTTACGCACGCAAGAAGAGGAAACAACAGAAGTGTGCTTTAGAAAATTAACACCTACGAATACATCTCAATATATTACACGAGAGCATTTTTTAGATAGGGTATTAGATGCAATGCATCCAACCTACATCCCATATGAAGCATTCGAAGTAAGACCGCATCACATACTTCATCAGCTGAGACCTAGTATAAAGCAAGAACAGTAATAAAGAATGTAGGTGAGCCACAGTTGAAGATTCCAAGTAAGATACGTATCATTGGTTCTGTAGGTAGTGGGAAGACGACGTTAGCTAAGTTGCTGGCGAAACAGCTTCGTATAACCTATTATGAATTGGACAATGTCGTGTGGTATAGAAGGAAGACAGGGGATATAAAAAGAACAATCGAAGAACGTAAGAAGATACTTTCAAGCATGTGTCAATAATTTGCTTGGATTATTGAAGGTGTTCATCGTGATAATTTGGTAATTCCTAGTATTAAACACGCAGATCTTATTATCATATTGGATACGAATAAACATGTTCGGTCGTTTCGAATTTGTAAAAGATTCCTAAGGCAGAAGTTAGGCATCGAACCTGCCAATTATCAACCTACACTTTCTATATTTATCAGTATGTTGCAGTGGAATAGACAATTTGAGCAGAAAAGACAGGATATTTGCAATATGTTGAGCAGCTATAACGATAAACAGGTCATTATAACTAATAAACAGGCATTAAAAACCTATTTGAGTACTTTAAGGGTGAATCACGAATGAAAAAAATAATCGTTTTCATCGTATTACTGATCGTTTCCATATATACATTATTTCTAACCTCTTGGACTGGTTCCTACCTGATGCTCGAGCCTAATTGGCAAGATAAGACGATATTTACACCTGAGGATGTATCAGACCCAAGAGATATATACTTTATCGATCAATGGCTATATGCGTTTACCATTCACCCTATTACTAGCACGATATTTATAATAGCTAGTATTGTAGTGGTTAGTATGATTATATTTCACTTTAAAAAACGAAGGAAAAAGAAGAAGCAGGATGAGGTTTAACGTAAATGGAGGGATAAGGAGTTGGAAAAATTTACCGAATAGGCAACGGAGTGCTTTGTTTGGTGATTTATTACGAAATACTGCTGACAGTAAGCCCCCCGCTGATTGAAGTTTTTACTTTGGTAGGCTGTAAACGAATCGAGAAACTGATTAACGTAGTAATAAAAAGCTGGAATTAAAGGAAGGAGCGGAGCGGAAATGTGATCTTCCCGCTCCTTTAAATGATCATAGGTTCACGCGCGTATCCATTTCCATATTTCTGCAGGTGTAGCATTTTTACCATACATTAATATACCAACTTTAAATATCTTTCCAGCTAGTTTCATAAAGAACCAGACGCTGATGATTAGAATCGCCAATGAAATGGCAATTTCCATCCATGGCCATACTTCTAAACTAGTTAATCGTAGTAAGAGAACCCCTGGAGAAGTAAAGGGAATATAAGAACCAATCTGAGCCATGAATCCATTTGGATCACTTAAGACCGGACCAATGAAAATGAATGGCAGAAATGGAAGCATCATGACCATTCCCTGAAAATTACCGGCAGTTGAAACGTCTGCCATCGTAGCTCCAACACCTACAAAAATAGAGGCGAAGAGAAGGTAGCCTAAGATGGCAATAGCAATATAAAAGGCTAGTTCAGGTACTAATAAATACTGCAAAATGGATATATCTACACGCCAAGCAATGATAGGCAACACAAGTGTAATGGAAACCACAGCCTGAATGAGACCCAGAACGAAATAGCCAATAATCTTTCCTTGCATAAGGTCTGCTGGTGTTAATGATGAAAGAATAATCTCTGCAATCTTATCTTTCTTCTCCTGTGACGCACTTTGGAATATCGCCATTCCTGTAAATACAATGGATAGCATGATAAATCCAGCGAACGCACCTGGTACAATTCGTTTCAGCGGGTCAGCTCCAGCTTCTTCTTCATTTACAGTTTCTTGCGCTTCTTTAGATACAATCGCTTCAACAGAAACTCCACGTGAAAGCGTCGCAAGTTCTTTCTCGGTTAAACCAAGCTGCTTCATCTGCATCGTTTGTAATGGACCTGCCACAATTTGTGCCTGGTTGATAAAGTAAGGGGGTATCTCTTCAGAAGTGTAGGCTCGAATAACACCCTCTTCTAGTGAACGTTGATCAATAAATAAGTAAGCAGTATCATCTGTATCTTCTAATTCTTTGTTTACTTCTTCTTCACTTAAATCTGATTGCTTTAACTCCCAAGGGAGATCATTTGTTTTAACCGTATTCTCGATGGCAGAAAATAATTGAAGCTGATCATTTATAAAAACGGTTGTCAGCTCTTGTGTTTCCTCTGTATCAGACCCTCCAAAGGTATTTCCGAGTAGCATAAAACCAATTATGAGAACTGGTGTTAGAAACATGCCAATAATAAATGTCTTGTTTTTTAGATTTCGTTTGATCTCCCATTTGGCTACCTTCATGGTATTACGCATGCTCCTCACCTTCTTCCTGTAATAGATTTTTGTCTGTTGCAATATCAATAAAAATTTCATGGAGTGAAATACGATTCAGCGTAAGTTCCTGAATGTTAATATGATTCGGAATCTGTCTTAGCCATGTTGCGGGCTGCACGTCCTTACTAAGGTAAATGATACTGCGGTCATCTTCCTGTTCGACCCGTTGAACATTAGGAAGTTGTGCTAAATCTTGTTTGTTATTTTTGCCGTGTATCGTACATTTAAAGTTAGCATATTCCATTTTTACATCTGTCATTTCACCATAAATAACTTTTTGTCCGCGATGAATCATAAATAATCGATCTGCCATTTCCTCAACAAGATTCATTTGATGTGAGGATAATAATATGGCGGTACCATTCTGAGCGAGATTCCTAATTTCCTGCTTAAATAGCTCCTGACTGACAGGGTCAAGACCAGAAAACGGTTCATCTAAAATCAATAATTCTGGCTCATGAATAATGGAGGCAATAAATTGCACTTTTTGCCCCATCCCTTTGGATAACTCTTCCACATTAACCTTCTCTTTACCCTCTAGATCAAACTTTTTAAGGTAATCGAGTGCCCGTTGTTTCGCCTTATCTAGTGGATAGTCTTTTAATTCGGCTAAATATAGTAAAATATCCATTACCTTAACATTTTTATAGAGGCCGCGCTCTTCTGGTAAATAACCAATTTTATGTCTTGGAATAGTAGCTCCTTTACTATGATGAAATGTAATGGATCCCTCATCTGGATACATGATTCCCATGATGTTACGAATGGTTGTTGATTTTCCTGCTCCATTAGGACCAAGAATAGCCATTATTTCCCCTTGTTTTACTTCAAAAGAAATATTGGAAATAATCTGCTTCCCTTTAAAGGATTTCCCTAAGCTTTTGACAGTAAGCATTGTGTTCAAGTCGACATCGTCCTTTCATTATTAAACTAATAATGTAATTATTTCTTCTAAATCTAAGCGTGCTTGAGAAGAGCTTTTTATATGTTGATTATGGAAATATGCCTCTGTATCATCTGGGTTATTCGAAATGATTTGGTTATTGGTTCGCAGTAATTCTCCAGGTATCCTTTCTTCAGGTAACGTATCGGATAACCAGTAGCGTTTAAACATATTATTTAATGCCTCTTTTTCATATGTTCCAACCCATTCTCCTCTTTTTAATACGCATAAGTAATCAGCAAGTTTCATAATATCTGAAGATTGATGGCTGGTCATAACGATTGCTCGATCTCCTCGTTCCATCCATGCTACGATCATATCCAGAAATACTTGCTTTGCAGGGATATCCATAAATGTTGTTGGCTCATCAAGCAGCAATAAAGGTGTGTTTTTTGGTAAGGTTAACGCAAGACATAACTTCTGTTGTGAGCCAGGAGATAAGTGAATAAACTTTTTATCTAGGGAAATATCGAAACGTTTCACCATTTCTTCAAATAAGTGTTCATCCCAATTTGGATAGTAAGGGGCAATAAATTTCTTAAGTGTTCTACCTGAGAAAGCATTCCAGCCAATTATTGGCTGTGGTTGGTAGCTTACGGTTGTCTTCCAACCCTCATCTGGACCATGGACAAATTTATTTAACACTTTAATGTTTCCTTTATCAGGCTTTACTAAATTCATAATTAACTTTAATATGGTGCTTTTTCCTGATCCGTTATTACCAACTAATGCTGTTATTGTTCCGGGTTCCAGCGTTAAATTTATAGGTCCAAGATGGAATGAATCTAAGCCTTTTTCTAGGTTGGAAATTTCCATTATTCCATTCAACTGTTATCATCCTTTCTAGTATGTGATTCCATCACTTCAGTAAAGATCTCCTTTATTTGATCTATCGTATAGTCATAGCTAAGTGCTGTATCAACTGCATTTTCAATCGTTTGATACACCTCTGAAACCTTAACCTGCTGTTTCAGTGCGTCTTCAATTTCAGCTACAAAGGTTCCTTTCCCTTGGGATGTACGAATAAACCCTTGGTATTCTAAGTTTTGATAGGCTCTTCGAATGGTGATAACACTTGTCTCCAGATCTTTGGATAGTGAGCGAATAGATGGTAAGGGAGCCCCTTCCGGTAACTGTCCACCTGCAATTAATGCCTTCAGTTGATTTTCGATTTGATGATATATTGGTTCACGAGATGACTTGGAAAGACGTATTGGCAATTCCACTTTAATTACTCCTTTCCAATTTTATATATAATCCAGTTTATTCATTATCTTTTTCATATAAATTTGATGAGCTTGGAGAGCAGCGCCAGCCAATCCGATAGACAGTATGGATGCAAGAAAAGGCCATTTTTTGGCAATAACGATAGACCAATATACGAAGCCATGATCAGTAAAAAAATAGATACCTAGAAAAGCAATGAACATCAAAAATAACACCATGATAGCAATAATAATGGTACCAATCGTTGTTGCAGCAAAGCCTCTTTCTCCTGCATCACTCATTGGAAATAACGTTCCAACATAAACAGCTGTCGACAACCAAATGACGGAGAAAGCAATATATGCGCTGATAGATAGCATTTCGTTTATAGGGGATACATAATAAAACAGTATCAAAAAGATAACTTGCCAAGGTAGTGAATAACAAAAATAGATTATAAATCTACTCTTAATAAGCACATCCTGCTTAATAGGTAATTGGAGTTGCATGATTAAGGTAGGTGACACTAAAAAATCTAAAGACTGCTTTTGACTTTGAAACACCTTTGGTTTTGCCCAAAATCCCCCCATGAAAAAAAGGAAAATGAAGAAGAAATCATATCCCATAAAGTCATTATCTATGTAAGATTCTAGAGATGTGGCAAGAAAGGATAAGATAAACATTAAAAAGATAAAATAAAAGAAAAAGCCTTTTATCGAATGAGTTAATTCTAGTTTTGCTACTTGGTAAGCTTGCTTCCATTCCTTCATAAGTAAATCCTCCTTATACTGTTATACTGTGTATGTGTTTATATACAGTATATAGGATTAAGGTAGGGTGTCAAGAATAAATTTCCATCCTACATGAAATGGTAATAAAGTTATGAACTAAATGTGAAATAGTGAGCAAAGTGATTTAAATTTAAATGAATCATGGTAAACTATAGGTGTAGTAAGAAATACACAAGTTCTTGTGAAATAGTGAGCATTTGAAAAGGAGATGAAAGTAATGATCATGAATTTTATTCGCAATCATAAAGTGGCAGCAGGAATATTGGCAATCATACGTATTTATATTGGCTATGAATGGCTAACTGCCGGATATGGAAAAATAACTGGCGGTGGATTTGATGCTAGTGGATTTTTACAAGGTGCAATAGCAAGTGCAGGTGGTGAACACCCTGCAGTTCAAGGTTGGTGGGCTGTATTTCTAGAAAAAGTTGCACTTCCAAATGCAGAACTATTCACATTTCTTGTGATGTGGGGAGAATTATTAGTAGGTATTGCATTGATATTAGGAATTTTCACCAACTTCGCTGCTTTAATGGGAATAACAATGAATTTTGCCTTCTTATTTAGCGGAACAGTCAGCACAAATGCGCAAATGGTATTACTAACGACATTCTTACTTGTAGCTGGTTATAACGCTGGCAGATATGGATTGGATCGCTGGGTTATCCCATTTCTAAAAGATCATAAACCGACTGGCAAAAAAACAAACATGAAAGTGGCATAGTATTTAACCGATTTGATAGTTAAGCTTCTTAGCAAATAGATGTTAGATATGAAGTGGTTAATAATATAAAAAATGACAATCGTAAGTGAGCTGTCTTTAAAGGGCAGCTCACTTTTATTTTTGCCTAGGAAATTATAAAATGTACCCATGTGAATAACACGATTATAGCCATCCTACTTCGTGTTATAATTTCGAGTCTCATCTATGTTCTTAACTTTGGTATATATTGGTGTAATTGTCAGCGTCCTTATGGTGGGGGTGAGATAGATAACTTAGCTATACACGATTTTATTGCTGGAACATACGTCATTTAAAAGTAATAAAGGGGCTATTATCAGTAGTATACCTATTGTTTTCATCAATTTACGCTACTCTGATGTTTAAGGAGTCTAACAAAAGTGAATGATGATACTAAACATCCTCGAAGGGAGCGTAATGGTATGAAAAGGTCGTATGCTATACTAATTTTCGGATTGGTATTACTACTTCTAGCAGCGTGTAATCCAAATAATGAGGAGCAGCAAGGTAACGTCGATAAAAATAATGAACAAGATCAACAAAATGAAGATAGTCCAACTGTAGGGAATCCAGATAATGCAACTGCAGAGGAAGAGGTTCTCGTTTCATTAAAAGATAAAGATGATCATGTTGTTGCAACAGCGACACTAAAGCAAGTGAAATCGGGTGTTCATATAAAACTTAACGGAGAAAACTTACCACCTGGAACACATGGCTTTCATATTCATGAAACAGGATCCTGTCAACCGCCAGATTTTAAGTCGGCAGGGGGACATTTTAATCCTGGTCAAACTAAGCATGGAAAGAAGCACCCAGAAGGTCCTCATGCAGGCGATCTACCGAATATTGAAGTTGGGGAAGATGGTACCGTAAACACAGAAACAACAGCCGAATTGGTTACGCTGAAAAAAGGGAAAGATAATTCGCTTTATAAAGAGGGAGGAACAGCTTTAGTAATCCATGCTGGTGCAGATGATTATATATCTCAGCCATCAGGAGATGCAGGAGACCGTATAGCCTGTGGTGTAATAGCTGAATAGATCCAATGTGCCCGAGCGAGATAGCTCGGGCATTTTTCATGGCACAAGCAATCATTCATATTCTTTCAGCGTTCTTTGATATAATAAGGTTATCTAAAATTTACCATGCTGTAGGTGAGTATATGGAATCCATTTTTCTTTTTTCCTTCATTATATTAGTTGCTTCTATATTGCAAACGAGTACCGGATTTGGCTTTTCTATTATTGCTACACCTCTTTTGTTATTAATCTTTGAACCTAGAGAAGCAATCCAAATAAACTTAGTTATTTCATTAATTATTTCATGTGCACTAATCTATAAAATTAGACACGATGTAGATTTAGGTATTGTAAAAAGATTTGGATGGGGAAGTGTGTTTGGTTTACCTGTCGGTACAGTAATTTTTCTGCTTATTGATGTGGAGGTCTTGACGCTTATAATTAGTGTAACTATATTACTCTTAACCATATTATTAATGATGCAATTTCGTCTGAAACAAACAAATCATCGCGATTATATAGCTGGCGGATTTTCCGGAGCGTTTACAACAAGTATTGGTATGCCAGGCCCCCCCATTTTATTATATTTTTCGAGTACGAATACATCGAAGGAGACGCTGCGGGCAACAACGCTAGCATTTTACCTATTTATTTACATGATTAGCTTAATTATACAGGTTGTTGCTGCTGGAACGTCAAAGCAAATTTGGATAGCAAGTGCGTGGTCACTTCCGCTCGTGGTAATAGGGCTAATTACTGGTCAAATTCTTTTTAAAAGGATTAATCAAGCATTATTCCAAAAGTTAACATATGGGCTATTGTTGTTTACAGGAATATATTTATTAATCGAACAATTATAAATCGTTGTGAGTGTTAACTAGTCAACAAGAAGTTATCATATAATTAAAACGTTCCGTTACAAAGACGAGCCATGCATCTTCGATAATTACATAGGTTCTTTGAAAAAGTGTTCTTCTTTTTTAAGGAGTCTCTCATATTTTCAGGTGGTAAATTATTTATTCTAAAAAGATTATCTCGCATATAACTGGCAGTAAGCTCCCACCTCCAGTAATAAAGAGAACCCAATATGGATAAGCGTGGTCGACTGCCAGTAAATGTCCGATTTGTTTAAATGCCTTTGGTCATACCCTTGTGGTACTACCAATCCATGAAGAATAACAAAACCCCCCACGGCTTAAGTTTCACTTTATGGTTTTTAAAACGACGACTATCGTCGAACTCTCTGACGACTGTAATTTCTCCAATACCGGGAAGCGGAATAAGCACTTGAAATTCGAGACGATCTTTTGAAAGTTCAACTCAAAAGCTGTTACCTCTTTTAATTACGTCATACATTTTGCATAATCTTTTCCTGCTCGTATCTAATATCGTTGATTAAATTGAATGACACTTAGATATCAGCGAATAGTAATTTACCTCTAATAATTCGTGCTATGCTTTCGTTGAAAGTCCGCTATACACTGGTATTCATCTTCAAATAAATTTGATAAGCGAATAAAAATTGGAAGTAGCTCCCGATAAATATCGCTTGAATTTTTTTCTGGATAATGTGTATGCGTGCTGCCAATCATATCGGAAATACTTTGCAGGTCTTCAACTTCACCAAGGGCATACATTCCAAGAATCACAGCACCTAAACATGAGCTTTCATAACTTTTAGGCACGATAACTGGTTTATCAAAGACATCTGCCAATACCTGCCGCCACATCTCAGAACGAGCAAATCCACCTGTTGCTTGGATCCTTAATGGTTCTCCAATATGTTCCTGTAATGCTAGTAATACACTGTATAGATTGTAAATAACGCCCTCTAGTACTGCTCGTATCATATGTTGCTTTTGATGATGGATACTAAGCCCATAGAAAGAACCACGGGCATTAGCATTCCAAAATGGGGCACGTTCACCAGTCATATATGGATGGAAGAGCAATCCGTCCGCACCTGGATTTACTTTAGAGGCGATCTCAGTGAGCATGTCGTACGGATCAATACCTAGGCGTTTTGCTGTTTCGACCTCAGCATCAGCCAATTCCTCTCGGAGCCATCGTAGTATCATGCCTCCATTATTAACAGCTCCCCCAATGATCCAATGCTTCTCTGTTAATGCATAGCAAAAGGTCCTACCCTTTACATCGGTATGTGGTTTATTTGTAACTGTCCGTATGGCACCACTTGTACCAATTGTAACTGCAATAACACCTTGCTCCATTGCATCCACTCCGAGGTTAGAAAGAACGCCATCACTTGCGCCAATGACAAATTTCGTTGTTTGTTTAATTCCCATAAAATGACTCAGTTCATCGGATATGCCAGTGAATACTTCAGTGGTAGGAACCAGTTTAGAGAGTTGACTTGTTGATATCCCTGCTACACGTAATGCTTCTTCATCCCAATCCAACCTATTTAAATGCAATAAACCCGTTGCGGAAGCTATAGAATAATCAATAGCATAGGTTTTAAATAACCGAAAAAATACATATTCTTTAATGGAAATAAATTTTTTGGTCTGTCTAAATATCTCTGGCTTTTCTTCCCTCAACCACACTATTTTAGACAATGGAGACATTGGGTGAATAGGTGTCCCCGTGCGTAAATATAAAGCATGTCCATTATTTTCCTTTATTTGATCCGCGTACTTTGTACTTCGTGTATCTGCCCATGTAATGCTATTGGTTAAAAGTTGATCCGATTTATCCACAGCAATGAGACTATGCATTGCTGAGCTGAAGGAAATAAATGATACATCCATCGGTGAAATGTTGCTTTTTCGAATTGTTTCGCGAATACTACGGATCACTGCATCAAATATTTCCAATGGATTCTGTTCGGCAATCAATGGAGTTGGGGTGTGTAGCGGATAATGGATCGTATGATTTGAGGTAATTCTTCCATCTTTTGTAAAGAGTACCGCCTTTGTACTTGTTGTGCCTATGTCGACACCAAGGTAGTATGTAGTCATTTATATCCCTACTTTCAGTACATAACGAAGATACAATTGTATCCTCCTTGTATAATCATATTGTTTTTTTCATTGTATCAATAAAAGACAGAACTATACTAGTTGTACTGGTGATTAACGGTATATAAACATCTCCAACTGAATTGAATTTTCCCTTTATTTTCATTGGTAGTTGTCTCATCCACCTTACTGTTCAACAAAAAACAGTCACTCTTATAGAACAAGTAACTAAATGAATAGCTTCATAGTTTGTAATCATTGCTTTCTCCCTCCAAATCTGTATAATATATTTCGAGTGTCGAAGAAAAAGGAGGGTTATTGTGGATGCACAGCAAGCTACTACAAATAAATCTGGAAAAATCTGGACGCGTGACTTTATACTAATCTGTTTAGCTAATTTCTTTATTTTTCTAGGTTTTCAAATGACGCTCCCAACCCTGCCATTATTTGTGAAAGAGCTTGGTGGTAGTGATCAGCTAATCGGCATTATTGTTGGTATTTTTACATTTTCAGCACTTTTAATGAGACCATATGCTGGTCATGCACTGGAATCTAGAGGGAGACGCTTTGTTTATATGTTCGGTCTTGGTGTGTTTGTATTATCGGTTGGCTCTTTCGCCTTCGTTACAAGCATAGCCTTTTTACTTATGATGCGAATTGTTCAAGGAATAGGCTGGGGATTTTCAACCACAGCGACTGGAACAATTGCCACCGATCTTATTCCCCCTAAACGCCGTGGAGAGGGGATGGGTTATTTCGGATTATCAGGTAACATTGCTCTTGCCTTTGGTCCTTCACTTGGATTGACATTAGTAGATGTCATAACCTTTCCACAACTATTTCTAATCTGTGCTAGTGGTGGTTTGATTGCATTTATATTATCGAGTACAATCAGGTATAAAAAGGTAGACCAGTCTGAACATAAAACAGTTGCGGTGAAGTTCGATATCTTTGAAAAAACTGCAATACAGCCTTCCATGTTATTATTTTTTATTACCTTTACGTTTGGAGGAATTGCCACTTTCCTTCCGTTACACGCAGCAGAAAAAAGTGTAGCTGGAATCGAATCTTATTTTCTTGTATATGCCATTTTTTTAATGATTTCTCGTACCTTTGCTGGTAAAGTGTATGATCGAAAAGGGCATCTCTATGTCTTTTTACCAGGGACGGTTTTAATTTTTGGGGCAATGCTCTTATTAGCCTGGCTGCCAAATACTGCAGTTATGCTAATTGCAGCTGGTATGTATGGACTTGGATTTGGCTCTGTGCAGCCAGCCTTACAAGCATGGGCTGTTGAAAATGCGCCGGGTAATCGAAAGGGTATGGCAAATGCAACATTTTTCTCTTTCTTTGATTTAGGTATAGGGTTAGGCGCTATTATATTTGGACAAATTGCCTTTGTATTCAATTATTCTTTCATTTATGTAACAGCTGCAGGCTCTGTGTCGCTTTCGATTATTTTATATATATATCTAGTATGGAAGGCAGCTCGTAGTCATAATCGGCAGTAAAAAACCAAGCGAAGATAATTATCGCTTGGTTTTTAGATTAGCTGCTAACACTATTTTTCCTTTGGAAGGACAATTCGCTTATATAAATGAACGGTAATCAAATAGTATAGTCCGTAAATTACGAAGAAAATACTAATTGGGATCCAAATTTTTGTATAAGGCTCAATGATAATAAACGAGAACATTTGCATTCCCACAATTACATGCACTAAGCCAACTAACGCTGGAAAAAGGAATAATAGGAAGAGCTCACGGTAGATAGATTTCTTCAATAATGATTTGCGTACGCCAATTTTCCTTAGCATACTATAGCGATGTATATCTGCCCCTGCGCTTGATAGTAATTTAAACATCAGAACACTGGCCATCATCATTAAGAAAGCTATTCCTAGGAATATTCCCATAAAAATGGTTCCGCTAGCAAGACTCTTTAATGCAACATAGTTCGTGAACTTACTACCGGTATTTTCAACTGGTTCTCCACGATATTTTTCTGCGATCTGAGCTTGACCCTTATCGATTTTTTCTATCTGCGGAATGTCCGCCTTAAAATCTTCGACGCGAGCCAAAATTACTTCATTATCGTTCGCATCTATCTCGTCGTACTTAGCCTGATCAACAACATACACTGAAGTAGAGCCAAACATGTTGTAGCTAGCATTGATTTCGGTAGATATTGCTGACCACCAATTTTCAGGTAATTCCTCAGAGCCTGCATCTTCTTGAAGTGAATAAGACGAAGCAGGTAATTTATCTTCAACACGTTGCTTTTTTGGTAACTCAAACTGTGCATTGTACGCCTGCACCAATGGTGGATCTTCGATTAGCTTATTTTTAAGAAAATAAATACCATCATCAGTTACTTTATACGTATACGTATGCTGTTCAGTCACATCCATCGACTTGAGTGCTTCTAAATCTTGCTCAGTTGGTTGATGTATGGCGACATCATTCGCATGGAACATGGAAGATTGAATTTCAATATTATGATAAAAGGAGATCCCTGCTGTCATGGCTCCTAATCCAAGAGCAATAAGCATGGCAACCGTTCCTAGTACCTTTGTTAAGTTAAGCATACGAAAACGAAGTTGTCCAAGTGTAAATGAATTAATTCCTTTCTCATTAAGCTGTCGGTTTTGCTTTAGCTTTTTCAAGAAATAGGGTAAAAACGAGATAAAAACAAGGTATGTTCCTGGTATAATTGTAACGGAGGCTAAAATTACACCTAACTGCTGTAGCTTTTCAATTTCAATCATTGCGAAATAGCCAATGCCGATTAATATAATGGCAAATAGCACGCCAAAGAACGTTTTTACACCACTTACCTTCACGAAATCTTGCTTCTGACCAGCGTGTAGTAAATGTAATACACTTCTTCTGCCAATCTGCCAAGCATTTACGATGGAAGTCAACAGGAATAAAATAATATAAAAGATAACGGTTGTAAGGATGGAGGAAGTATATACTGCCTTAAATCCTTCTACTGAAAAATCAAGCTGTTGCATTAACAAGTCAGAAATACCAATCGATAATCCAACTCCGACTATGATTCCTACGACAAGAGAGATAATCCCAATGAAGAATGTTTCGAAAAACATCAGTTGTGTGATTTTACCCTTTTTAGCTCCAAGTGTCATATACATGCCCATTTCTTTTTGCCTTAATGTTTGAATAAAAGAAGTGGCATAGAATATATAGAAAATGGTAATAAACCCTAAAATAAAGGAACCAACATGAAACACAAACATGATGGAACTAATTAATGAATTTGCTTCAACAAATGCTTTATTTTGAGCTAACGTTTGAAACATGTAAAAAATAGCAATGGATATCGTTAATCCAAACAATAATACTAAATAATCTTTAAACATTTTTCGCATACTTGATAAAGTTAATTTTACTAACATCGTATCACCTACTTTCTATTCCAATTCATTTGATGTAGCAAACTCAGCAAGTACATCTAGGATTTCCTGATGGAAGCTATTTCTTGTTGTGTTGCGATGGATTTCTTTATATAATTGGCCATCTTGGATGAATAAGATTCGCTGACA
Source organism: Virgibacillus sp. M23 (assembly GCF_034190895.1). Taxonomy (NCBI): domain Bacteria; kingdom Bacillati; phylum Bacillota; class Bacilli; order Caryophanales; family Bacillaceae; genus Virgibacillus; species Virgibacillus sp. M23. The sequence goes on from NZ_JAWDHA010000043.1 coordinate 20,731, forward strand.
ATAGCTAGCACTTAACGGATCATGTGTAACTAACATAATTGAAGTATTAAGCTTTTCATTTAAGTGAACTAATGTTTCCATTAAGCTTTTTGCGTTTTTAGAGTCCAAGGCACCGGTTGGCTCATCTGCTAAAATCATGGCAGGCTCATGTACAAGTGCTCGCGCAGCAGCAACACGTTGTTTTTGACCTCCAGATATTGTAATAGGATATTTATCGATAATCTTTTCAATACCTAATTTTTGTGCAACGTTCATCACGCTTGGCTTAATATGTCGAGTGGAAACACCTTTTAATGATAACGGTAGAGCAATGTTTTCATATACAGTCAGGTTTTCTAACAGGTTAAAGTCTTGAAAGATAAATCCAAGCTGCTCGGAACGAAAATCTGCCAACTGGTTTTGCTTCATAGCGGTAATATTCGTACCAGCGATCTCAATGGTTCCACTAGAAGATTGATCTAATGTAGAAATAACATTTAATAGAGTGGTTTTTCCGGCGCCTGATGGCCCCATAATTCCAACAAATTCACCGCTCTCTATATCAAAAGAGACGTCTTTTAATGCGTGAAATTGATTTTCATTTTTCTTCCCATAAACTTTATTTAAATGGTTTACGTGTAATACAGGTTGACTCATAATCCTACCTCCAACTTTATTTTCTAATGCTAGTCTACCGTTATTAGGAGTTAGAAGGTATGGATTTTCCTTTCAGCAAGCTTACAGTTTTGTAAGGGTAAATGACGGGAAAAGCTGTTTTATGAGCAGGCTTCAGTTTAAAATCAATGAAAACTCGTATACAATAGTAATAAGAATTGGTAAAGGATGGTATTTGCTATTTTGAAAAGTATCCGAAACATCAATGTTGAAAAATTATTTCCTTCCGTTATATATAAGCGAGGATTAGACTACTATTTACAAGATAAGGTAAGTGATCTTTTATACGATATTAATTATCAAGTATGGACTGCCATCGTACACGGATCGGAAAATTATTTTGTCGAGATTAATATGAAGGATTTTTCTAAAGGTACCATTGATACGTATTGTGATTGTCCGGCATTTGACGCATTTGGTTCATGTAAGCATATAGCTGCGGTATTAATCCATATCGTTAATAAAGACAATGAGAAATTTCAGGTTCCTAAATATTCCTCATATGATTACAACATGACTCGGAAATTTATGAATGCACTTCATAACATTCCGCAAAACAATAACGACAATGAAACTGCGTTACCAAAGCAAACGATGCTTAAGGTAGAGTATAGTTGCAAATTAGCTTTTAATAGTCAATTGGAAATTGAGCTTAAAGTGGGAGAAAAGCGTTGTTTTGTTGTGAAAAATGCAGGTGAATTTCTCCAACATGTTTCACAAGCATCGGAATACCCGATGACAAAAAAATTTTCCTATAATCCAGATATACACACTTTTTCAGATGTGGATCGGCAGATTTTAGAGACATTATCTGCCATCATTAAAAATGAAAGAATTTATCATACCAATCCTTTTTTTAGAGGCGATCAAGCAAGTAAACGATCGATTATCATTCCACCACTAGAGGCAAAAGCGTTGCTAGAAAAATTAGTAGCGCAGTCATTGACTGTGGAAACAAAGGATCTCACGTATCCATCTGTATCCATTAATAGGGATTCGTTACCTTTTCAATTTTCTTTAACCGCTAGTGAACAAGAAGATTTGCAATTGGAAATGGAAAAGGTGAATGATTTTATCTACTTAGATGCCTATGAATTACTATTTTCTGAAGGAATATTTTATTTTCTTCAAAGTCATCAAGTTCCAGTGATTGAACAGATTAGTCATTTCCGTAATGAAGGTTTTCATTTACCAATCGCCAAGAAGCAGGCAGATGAATTTGTTTCTACTGTTATTCCATCATTGAAAAAAATTGGTGAGGTAGCGATCGATGATAAGGTAGCTAAAGATATTATTCAAGTACCATTACAGGCAAAACTCTATTTAGAGGTGAAGGCAGCATGGGTCGTAGGTAGATTAGAATATCATTATGGAAAAGAACAAATTGACCCCTTTAGTGGACGTGAAGAAAATGAAGTCATTATTATTCGTGATGTGGAAAAAGAACAACAAATTATGCGACTCATAGAACATGCTGATTTTCACTATAATGGGAAAGAGCTCTATATCGATATGGAAAACGAAGAGGAAATGTATGATTTCATTTATTATATGCTTCCAAAGCTAAAGGAGTATGTGGAGCTCTACTTAACCTCAGAAATACGGAATCTAATCGTCGAACAAGAACCGATGACAAGTACAAGTGTTAAATTGGAAAATGCATCAAATTTACTTGATATCGGTTTTGATATTGAGGGGATAAATGACACAGAGGTAAATCAAATATTAGAGGCAGTTATTGAAAAAAAACGCTATTATCGTTTGGATAATGGAGCACTTCTTTCCTTGGAAAGTGACACATTTTCATCTGTTAGACGGTTCTTAGATGGGATGGATATTGAGGTCAATGATCTGGATGAAGGCAAGGTTAAGGTGCCAGTGTATCAAGGTACACAGGTAGATGAGCTACTGGAAACGAGTAAGCGTTATGATCTATCATTTCGTAAATTACTACATCAGTTAAAATCTCCAGAAGAACAAGTATACCCACTTCCAGATACGCTGGAGGCATCACTTAGAAATTATCAGCAAATTGGCTATCAATGGTTTAAATCATTGAGCCATTATCATTTGGGAGGTATACTAGCGGATGACATGGGTCTAGGGAAGACATTACAAAGTATCGCATATATTGCGTCAGAGCTTTGTGAAGATCCTCATCTGATTGTGGCGCCTTCATCTGTTGTATATAATTGGAAAAAAGAATTTGAAAAATTTACACCAACATTAAAAGTAGCTGTCTTAACTGGATCTCCCCAGGAAAGAAGACGAAAATTTTCGGATTCAAAAAATATGGATGTTTGGATTACTTCCTACGCAACGTTACGGCAAGATATTGCACTGTATGAGGAATTATCTTTTCAAACACTGATTCTCGATGAAGCGCAATATATAAAGAATTATGCTACGAAAACATCGAAAGCTATTCGGCAAATTAAAGCAGGGAGACGATTTGCCTTAAGTGGGACCCCAATTGAAAACTCGATTGATGAGCTATGGGCTATCTTCCAAGTAATTCTCCCAGGATTAATGCCGAATCATCAAACATTTAAACAACTGTCTTACGAAAAAATTGCTATGATGACAAGACCATTTATTTTACGACGCCTAAAACGGGATGTGCTAAATGAGCTACCCGATAAAATTGAAACCGTGCATACTTCTGAGTTAACGAAGGAGCAAAAAGATTTATATGTAGGCTATCATCGACAGCTACAAGAAGAAGCTGCACAATCAATGAACGAAAATGGCTTTCAAAAAAACCGTATGAAGATACTTGCCGGTTTGACAAGACTAAGACAAATTTGCTGTCACCCATCTCTATTTTTAGAAAACTATCAAGGGGAATCCGGAAAGCTAGAACAACTTATGGACACAATAAAGAATGCATTAGGAAATGGGAAGCGTATGCTAATATTTTCTCAGTTTACTTCGATGCATGAAATTCTGATTAAGAAGTTAGATCATGAAGGGATCGGCTATTTTTATCTACATGGTCAGACACCATCGCATGAAAGAGTTGAGATCAGTGAGCGATTTAACAATGGTGAAAACAACGTGTTTCTAATTTCGTTAAAAGCCGGTGGAACGGGACTTAATTTAACAGGTGCCGACACCGTTATTCTATATGACTTATGGTGGAACCCAGCAGTTGAGGACCAAGCAACAGGTCGTGCTCATCGTTTTGGCCAAAAAAATGTAGTTCAAGTGATTCGGCTTATTACGGAAGGTACTATTGAAGAGAAAATATATGAGCTGCAGCAAAAGAAACGAGAATTAATCGATCAAGTAATCCAACCTGGAGAAACGATGATATCCAGCTTGAGTGAAGATGATGTCAGGGAACTATTAAATATATAAAACGTAACGATGTAATAAGTGTATTTGGTTTATAAAAAAGTTAAACACGGGGCGTTGCAAACATGGATACTAGATCGATGTTTGCAACGCCCCCTATTCGTGTTTAAGGAGTTACGCTTACATGATAAGGAGAGGTTTAAAACAACGATGACGTAAGTACGAATAAAATAGGCTCGAGTTATCACTTTTATTCAAAAAACGATGCTTCATATTTGGTAGAGTACGTACCACATCTCCTTCATCTAAAAAATACTCGGTCCCTTCTAGTTCGATATGTGCCTTCATAAGGTCTGGTGTTAAAACATCATAGACAATATGGTTATTATTTTCACGATATACGTTCACGCGATCTTTTTTTCTGGAAATAAGGGAATCTGTATCAATTTCATTAAAAAAAAGCGTACAGTGGTACGTTTAATGCTTTTGCAATTAACTCTAATACAGTAAGCAAAGGATTTCCTTGTCCTCTTTCTACTTGATTAATAATTGACGTGCTAATTCCTGCATCATCGGCAAACTCACGAATTGTCATACCATTCTTTTTACGATAGTTTAATAGAGTTTGTCCTAAGCCATGGTTCTTTATAATAGTGCCCCTTCAATACAATATAAGTTTGATATCTTTTGTGCTGACATACTAAGCATAGTGTAAGAATGCTTTCTTCATGAATTATTTAATTTAATAGGAAAGTAATTAACATCAAGTAAAATTAAATCTGTGTATGTAATAAATATACGACTTAAGACGGAGTCAGAAAATTTAAAATAAGCTATACTTTTCATAAGGGAGGATGCTAAGTGGAACAAACTATAAAAGAAAATTGGGAACTTGATACATTATACGCTGGCGGTAAAGATTCCAAAAAATTACATGAGACGTTGAATCAATTAAAGCGAGAGATAGATAGGCTGCATACGAAGATTGGAACAGTGGATGATCAATTATCATTTGCTTCCTGTTTACGCGATGTGCAAAAAAATCTAAAAGGTCTAAGAGAGCTAGAGGATTACATTGTCTGCCTCTATGCAGTTAATGTGGGAGAGCCCGATATATTAAAAATAATGAATGAGATAGATCATGTACGCTCCATGTTTGAAGCATTATTTGTAGATATTGACACGCATATTGATCATTTTTCCGTCGATCAATGGAATCATTTTATTCAATTACAGGAAGTTCAAGATGTTCGTTTTTATCTAGAAGAGCGTAGAGCCGGGATCAAAGATCGTCTCCCTGCTGAAATGGAAAAGTTAATTAATAAATTGGCGATTAACGGATTTATTGGTTGGGAGAATTACTACGAACAGTTAATGGGTGAATTGAAAATCCTCATCGACAAACAGGGAAAGGTAGAGGAAGCATCGATAGGACAAGCATTAATGTATCTAGCTTCGCCCAATCGCTCGCTAAGGAAAAATACAGCGGAAGCATTAATGGATGTATTGCAACAAAATGGCTCCTCTTTTGCCACGACATTTAATCGAATAAGTGGATTTCGCTTAGATGTGTATGAAAAGCGTGGCTGGGACAATATGCTAAAAGAGGCAATGGATAAAAATAGAATGAAGGAGAAAACGCTACATACCATGCTATCAGCTATACGCGCGAAGAGTTACATCATGCAACCTTATTTAAAACGAAAAGCGCAGTTAATGAAGCTTAAGAAAATGGCATGGTATGATACGGATGTACCAAGCTTTACATCAAAAAATAAAATTACTTACGCAGAAGCGGCAGATTTGATCATTACCCAATTCTCTAAGTTTAGTGAAAAACTTGGAACTTTTGCAGCAAATGCTTTTGCGAATGGTTGGATAGAGGCAGAGGATAGGAAGGGGAAAATGCATGGTGGGTTTTGTGCCTACTTACCAATTGCTAAAGAAAGTCGTATTTTTTTAACGTATACCGGCAGTTATCAAGATGTTGTAACGATTGCTCATGAACTTGGGCATGCTTATCATAATTACTTAGTCAACGATCAACCCGCTTTTGCACAGGAAAGAAGTACAAGTATTGCGGAAACAGCTTCAACGTTCGCTGAGAATCTAGTACTCGATGCTGTAATAGACAGCGCATCAAATGAAGAAGAAAAATTAACCTTGCTAGAAATGAAGATTGGAAATGGTCTAAAGTATCAAGTGACTGTTCCAGCAATGTTTGATTTCGAAATGAAATTATATGAACAACGGAAGTCTGGCCCATTGAAACCCAATGAAATAAATGAATTAATGACAAGCACGTTTAAACAGGTTTATGGAGACACGGTGAAAGACATGAACCCTTATCTATGGATGACCATCCCACACCTTTATCGTACAGAGCTGCCATTTTATAATTTTCCGTACACCATTGGCTATCTACTCAGCAATGTAATGTATGCACAATATAAGGAAAATCCCGTACAGTTTCCGGCTCAATACGATGCATTTTTAAAAAACACAGGAAAAATGACAATTGAACAATTGGCAGCCCACTATCTAAAGCAGGACATTACAGATTTGTCATTTTGGGAAGCATCCTTGCAGCCAACAATCGAAGCTATTGAACAGTATAAGAAATTATCGGAAAGAAAATGGCAGGAAATGAGATGATGGGTACGAAGGGATTTATCCCGCATATAACTGGCAGTAAGATTCTCGCTTCAAGCAATAAAGAGAAACCGAAATTGGTAAGAGGGGAATCAACTGCCAGTAAATGTCCGATTGGTTCACCTAACCATCCGTGGGGATAAACAAGCCCACGGATGGAAGATTTACTTTATCAAGTTTACTGATTTAATCGGAATAGTTTTCTCGGCCTTCCTTTTAGATAAGGCTTTTCCTCACCTGCCACTTTTATGACCTCGCCAGCTAACAGTTTATTAATGGTACGTTCTGCACTTCGTTTTGTAACTTTATAATGCGATGCAATATCGTGAGAAGAGAATGGTTCGTTATTTCGAGATTGAATAAAATCGATAAAATTATAGGATAGTTCATTATTTAAACGTGCCTTATGAATGAGTGCTTGATAAAGCTTCGATGTATCAAAATGTTTAATAATACCAATTGGTCCAATCGTATCTTGCCGTTCATTAACAATATAGCATTTACTGTCTTTTTCCGTACTGCATGCATCTAATGCTAATTTCGCATTTTCCACTGCTTCCTTTGCGGTTAAAGCCAATCCAAATCCAATATCGACAGGTGTTTGCAATGTTTTCTCAATATCGTACAGTAAAGGAAAATCCCGATAATGATTTTGAATATGGTCAATGACTCCCTTGGTACCGAATAAAATAAAACGGTTATCATCACTTGGAAAGACGGAAGCGTTCGTTTGCTTGGCAAATGTTAAGAGTAAACGATGTAATTTCTGTAGCGATTGCTTAGCCACCGTACTACCTCTTCGTTGCTCAATAACTTCCCATTGCTTTAATCGTACGTATCCAGAAACAATTTGTGTAGTATTGGGCTCTGAAAGTGTCACGATTTTTCGAGCCTCTTCGAGGGCGCATGCAATATTTAGTCTAGGTATTGTCATACAGCTTACGGGTATACCTTCATGTCTTAATTTTATTTCGATTTCCTTTGTAGATGTGAGGACAGTATCAATTTTTCCTTCCTTCCATAACGTTTGATGGAAGGACACAATGTCATCTGATTGCACCTGCTGTTGTTTATTTGGCTGAAAAATATAGATATCCTTATTTTTCATGGCTATATCTGCTAGTACGTTGCTGACATGCTTCCCACTTAACACATCTAGAGAAATGCGGTTAATAACTTGTTTATGAAGATGGTTTAACCGGAATAAGGAGTGAATAATCATATATTCATCATACGGTATTTGAATACTTGGAATTCGCTTCTTCACTAACAAGTCTTTTGCATATAGATAAGAGAGCTGTTCCGTAAATAAATAAATATCACATACATATGCTTTTTCAATTAATTCTGTAACATCTTCAGCCTTTGAGTAGGTAAAGGGCATAAGCTCGATATCGCTTTTCGTATCAGCGAGCTTCATAATGCGTTTCATTACATCCTCATTACCAAAAGCTGCAATCTTAATTTTCATTCTAAACGCTCCCATGTTCTTATAAATGATTATAAATGCAAATTTTTTTACTATGTAATCCTATTTTTATTTAAACTAGCTTCCCTACTTGATGTAACGAATTAATAAATGACCGATATCTGCAATTATTCTTTCACTTTCTGCATTAAGGGAGATTCCTTCTGATAAAAGAACAACATGTATCGTCTTATCCTGATATTTCATAATGCCAGCATCATGGGTGACTCCTTGTAGCTCCCCCGTTTTATGGTAAAACTGAATCTCATCCTCTGCCTGCAAATAACTAGGGAGCTTATTAGTAAATTGCTGGTTAGCTAAAATAGTTAAAATCATTTTCTGGCTCTCTTTTGTTAAAAATTTATTATTTTCTGAAATTAAATGCAACAATTTTGCGATATCATATGCACTTGTATAATTGTCCAATCCATTTTCCTTTGCCTGTAGATCCATAAACTTACGTTGAATGATCGATTGTTGGCAGTCAGCATCTTTTGTTAATTGATTGATTGTTTCTACACCTAATATATCAAGTAATACATTGGCAGCTGTGTTATCTGAAACAATAATCATTAGCTCCAATAAGTTTCGATAACTATAAATATGAGAATGGGATAAATAATTAATTACTCCAGCACCGCCAACCATATTTTCCCTTTTTATATAAACAAGCTTGTCCTGTAAATGTGGGTTTTTATCTAGTTGACGAAAGCCTGCAATTAAAATTGGTAATTTAGCCAAACTGGCTGCACATCTTAACTGAGCTGGATTAATGGAAATAGTACCTTCATTTGTTTCAATATAAACAGAAAAATGATCGCTTACCGGTTCCAATTTGTGATGTATGGATTTTTCCAATTCTCGAAAATTCATATTGTATAGACCACCTTACATATCAGTCTTAGAAAACTTTCTGAAGCTGGACGTACACTGTAAGCAAGTATTGACATCGCTTCTTTGCTTTAATACAGTAAAGCGTTCATCAATATTTAACGAACAACAATCGACAACTTTCGCTAATAGCAATATAGTATTGAATTTTCTCATAATTGTCAATCCTAAAATAATATATTTGCATTACTTATACATATATCTAGCTGACTGGACTACCTAAAAAAACAGTATGAAATAAACATACAGGCTGGGACCGTTCCCGTGGAAAGCGAAGTTGTCATACATCTTCTTTTGATAAAAATACGTTTGTTCCTGCCTCTTTTCACACATATTTGAAATACATTTTTCATTCCACGGCAACGGCTTACCCTCTTTATGGGCAAGTCCCGTGTGAGGATATCACACGGTTACTTTTTCACTGAAGTCTTGTATAGTTTCGCTGCGACATCTGAACGATATCTTTTCGGGAAGTTCCGTTTTTGAAGAAAAGAATATTAGAGCGAGCTACCTTCGAAGAACACTCTTTATAGCTAAATGTAATAATAAATAATCAGTAGTAGCCCTAATAACACAAAGGTAGTAATTGTTTGGAATTGCATGATCTTATAAAATGAGGGATTTACCTTTTCAGAAGGAGCAGGCTTTTCTTTCCATTCTTCCATATAGTCATTTGACATCATACTTAAAAATCTTCTGAAGCCAAACGTGACACCATCAAAGAAGCCGCCTTTTTTGGTATAGATAAACAATGTAATGACGAGAAGCAGTAAAAACACATAGAATAGTGCATTTATAAAGTTCACGAGATTATAGGATGGAGCGAAAATAAGAAAAATTACAATCGTTAAGCATATCGTGAGCAGGAAATACAGCCCATGTTTTGATTTATTCATAGAGTCACCTTCTAGATAAGTTGAACTAATTATATCATAGAATTTTATGTTGCAAAAAGCGCATTATTTAAAAAATTTAATGAATTGTATTTAGGACGAAAGCATTAATCTAACGCTGTTTACACATATTTTTAATAAATGGAAATAATGATAGTTTTTACACTATTATAAAAAATGTTTTGCAAATTAGCTGGGTTGATTGTATAATTTCGTTAGTAGATTAAATCTGCGAAAAAATCAAAAAACTATTACTTTAAGGGGGTTCTTTTTAACTATGAAGTTAAAATGGTCACTATTATTGGCTCTTGGTCTATTGCTTAGTGTGTTTTTAGTAGCATGCTCAGGTGATGACGGAGATTCAGCAGAAGGCACTGGTTCTGATGATAAGAAAGAAGAAGAACCAGCAAAAGACGAAGAAAATGTAGAACAAGTACTTAATTTTATTAATGGAGATACAATTCCATCGATGGATCCATCCATGGCTACTGACGAATATGGCTTCCAGTTTCTAGGTGCAACCATGGAAGGTCTTTATCGCTTGGATGAGAACGCAGAACCAGTTGAAGGTATTGCAACAGAGCACAAAGTGAGTGAGAACGGTCTTACATGGACATTTACCTTACGTGAAGATGCAGTTTGGTCAAATGGCGATCCTGTAACTGCACATGATTTCGTTTATGCTTGGCAGCGTGCTGTAGACCCAGACACTGGCTCTGAATATGGCCCGTATATGATGGGTGGCGTTATTAAAAATGCAACAGCTGTTAACACTGGTGACGTTCCTGTAGAGGATTTAGGTGTTAAAGCGGATGGCGATTACACCCTTGTTGTAGAGCTAGAAAATCCTGTACCTTATTTTGAATCATTAACTACCTTTGGCACGTTCCTCCCGTTAAATCAAAAATTTGTTGAAGAACAAGGCGATAAGTTTGCTACAAGTACAGATACGCTATTATCTAATGGTCCTTATAAGCTAACAGATTGGGAAAGCACAAGCAGCTCATGGAATCTGGAGAAGAATGCAGATTACTGGGATGCAGAAACGGTTCAGCTAGAAAAGATGACGTATGAAGTGGTGAAGGATCCACAAACTGGTGTTGACTTATATGAAAGCGGTACAGTTGATCGTGCTGGACTATCATCTGATTTAGTTGATCAGTATTCTACACATGAAGATTATGTAGTAACACCTGAAACATCTGTCTTTTACTTGAAGATGAACCAAACGAGAAACGAAGCATTAGCAAATACAAATGTCCGTGCTGCAATTAGTCGTGCATTTGATAAGCAAGCACTAGTCGATCAAATCCTTAACAACGGATCGCTAGTAGCTAATGGTTTAATTCCTGCTAACTTTACCCCAATGCCAGGCGGTGGAGAGGATTTCCGTGAAGTTAGTGGCGACTTAGTGACATATGATGTAGAAAAGGCGAAAGAATATTGGGAAAAAGGTCTAGAAGAACTAGGAACAGACTCTGTCGAGCTTGAATTCCTTGCAGGTGATTCAGAAACGGCTAAAACGATGAATGAATACCTTGCTAATCAGCTAGAAACAAATTTACCTGGATTAAAAGTTACGTTAAAGCAGGTTCCGTTTGAGCAACGTTTAGACTTAGATACGAATATGGATTATGATATTCAATTCTCCGGCTGGGGTCCAGACTATCTTGATCCATATACCTTCCTTAACCTATGGTTAACGGATGGTGGTAATAATAAAATGGGCTACTCTAACCCTGACTATGATGCGTTATTAGAAAAAACTACTACGGAATTAGCTCAAGATAATGAAGCACGTTACCAAACCTTCCTTGAAGCAGAAAAGATGCTATTTGAAGATGCAGCAATCGCTCCTGTTTACCAAAGTGCAATGGCACAATTAGTATCACCTAAAGTTAAAGGTGTTTATGTGAATCCATTTGGACCAACATATGAATACAAATGGGCTAGCGTTGGATCAGAAGAATAATAGTAGTCTAAATTAATATGCTAAAGATTAGTAGGTTAAGAGAGTGTATGACCCTTTGGTATATACTCTCTTTTCCCCTGTCAAGAAAAAGACTTATAATAAATAACATTTACTATTTTTAGAATATTCAGCTTAATAGGAGGTGCACGAATGGTTCGTTATATACTACGACGTGTATTTTATATGGTAATTACGCTATTTATCATCGCGACCGTATCTTTCTTTTTAATGAAGATGCTACCAGGTAGTCCGTTGAAGGCAGAAGATAAACTGACCGAAGAACAAAAAGAAATCGTTCTTGAGAAATATGGCTTAAATGATCCTGTGCCAGTGCAATACATAACTTATTTGAAAGATTTAATGCAAGGGGACTTAGGTATCTCCTTTGCGTTTGATAATACACCGGTTACAAAAATACTTATGGATCGAATTGGTCCGTCGGCACAGCTAGGTGCACAATCGTTACTAGTGGGAACATTTTTAGGTATTTTATTTGGGTTAATTGCCGCGATTTCGCATAATGGTATCCTCGATTATACCTCAACCATTCTTGCTGTACTAGGTACTTCCATACCTTCGTTTGTTTTTGCCGGACTACTCCAATGGTTCCTTGCCGTGGAAACAGGCTGGTTCCCTGTCGCATTATGGGGAACGTTTGAACATACCATATTGCCAACGATCGCCTTGATGATATTTCCGATGGCAACGGCTGCTCGTTTTACGCGTACGGAAATGATCGAAGTAATGGGTTCTAATTTTATTACAACCGCACGTGCGAAGGGTGTAAGTGAATACGGAATCATCTTCAAGCATGGTATGCGTAATGCACTTATACCACTTGTGACCGTAATTGGTCCAATGGCAGTGAGTTTAATGACAGGAACGCTTGTTATTGAACAAATTTTTGCCGTACCTGGGATAGGTGAGCAGTTTGTATCATCCATTATGGTTAATGACTACCCTACAATTATGGGGACAACCCTCTTATTTGCCTTTTTATTTGTTGTCATTATTCTAGTCATCGACCTCCTCTATGTATTAATTGATCCGAGAATTAGACTGACAGGAGGGAAGAGCTAAAAATGGATAACAAAAAAAACGAGCAACAAGTACCAAAAGAATTATTAATACCAATTGAAAGAAAAGAAGATACAAGTGAAAAAATAACGAGTCCAAGCAGAACTTTTATGCAGGACGCTCGCCGAACCTTCTTCAAAAATAAATTGGCGATTTTTTGTGTTATTATTCTAGGCTTGATTAGTTTATTTAGTATTATCGGACCAGGTATGAATGAGCATGGCTTAGATGATCAAGATTTGTCACGTGCTAAAATGCCACCACACGTACCCGTTTTAGAAAATATTTCATGGCTTGGCTTTAACGGTACATTAAAAGATGAATTTAAGGGTAACGATGTAGAACATGCAACGCAAAATGCAATTCAAAGATACAATAATGATAAAGATTTTATTGATATAAAGGTATTGTCCGAAGGAGATGGCAGTAAGGATTCTGCAGAGGTAAAAGCTACTTATCATATTTACGAAGCCAAGGATATGTCTGATCAATATTTCTGGCTCGGCACCGACACGCTTGGTCGAGATCAATGGACAAGGATTTGGTTAGGTACGCGTGTTTCCTTAATTATCGCATTAGTTGCGGCGGCGATTGACCTCGTAATTGGTGTCGCATATGGTGGTATTTCCGCATATTATGGCGGTAAAGTGGATAATGTGATGCAGCGAATTATTGAAATTCTTGTCGGTATACCAAATCTCGTCGTCATTGTCTTAATGATTCTCGTATTACAGCCGGGAATGCTCTCGATCATTATCGCTCTGACGATAACAGGCTGGATTGGAATGGCCCGGATCGTCCGTGGTGAAGTGCTAAAGTTGAAAAGTCAGGAATTTGTGCTTGCTGCACGAACGCTAGGTACGCCAAATAGCTCGATCATTCGCAGGCATTTAGTACCAAATATTAGTGGGATTATTATCATTAATACGATGTTTACGATTCCAGGGGCGATTTTCTTTGAAGCATTCTTAAGCTTTATTGGATTAGGGATGGTTCCGCCAGAGGCGTCTCTTGGGACATTGATTAATACTGGATTTGAGAACCTGAGATTGTACCCATATTTACTCGTGTTCCCAGCTATATTAATATCCGTAATTATGATTGCATTCAACTTAATTGGAGATGGATTACGTGATGCGTTTGATCCGAAAATGCATAAATAAGAAGGTAGGTGTTTCTAAATGAGTAAATTGTTAGAAGTAAAGGATTTGAGCGTTTCATTTAACACCTACAACG
>NZ_JAWDHA010000044.1:0-34585 GCF_034190895.1 Virgibacillus sp. M23
CGCGAGCCGAAAATCCACTTTGCAACGTGTTCTTCTTTGCAAAGTTAGTTGAGGCCGTGCCCGCGGAAAGCGAAGTAATTAGTCGGAGCATTGCCAATATACATCAAACATTTCAAAATAACTACTTCGCTTAACGCAGTCATTGCACTGATTTGATACTTTCTTAACTTTGAACAAAGAAGCAGGTGCCCCCATTAGCAACGTAGGACCGAACCACTTCGCATGAGGTAAAGGAAACACAAATAGCCACAGCGATTCACTGTTGACTTATCATAATCATAATCGTAGGTCTCGTCGGCATCTATGAAACGACTTACTCTGTTATACACAATCTTAATCAACAAAAAACAGCGATACTCATGCTGTGATCGCTGTTTCCCTATCTACTAGTTATTATCTTTTTCCAGCTTTTTAATGCGTTCTTCTAATTCTGATAGTTTTTTATACTTATCATGTATCCTTGAGCGGATGCCTTGAATTATAACAACTATAGTTAAAATAGTAACAATTACTGCTAATAACCAGCCTATGTATATTTCCATATACGAAAGTTACCCCCTCATTTAGAATAATTGATATATATAATATATAAAAGCTACTGTAATAATAGCTGGCAATAGATTTCCGATTCGAATAGATGTGATTTTTAGTAGATTGAAGCCAATCGCCAGAATTAGTACTCCACCTACTGCAGTTAGCTCTGTTATCATGCCATTCAGAAAGCTTTCTGGAAGGATTTGTTCTATTTGTGTAGCTAATAAAGCAATACTACCTTGATATAAAACAACCGGGATAACCGATAGGATAACCCCAAACCCTAAAGTTGTCGTTAATACGAGCGCTACAAATCCATCAAGAATTCCTTTTGTAATTAATACTTCATGATCACCACGAATTCCACTATCTAAAGCACCAATTACCGACATGGCACCTATTACAAAAATTAGTGATGCAGTGACAAAACCTTGGGATACGCTAAAATCACTGCTTTTCGTCGTGAATTTACTTCCTATCCATGTTCCCAGACTATTTAATCTTACTTCTAGATTCAATAGCTCTCCTAGAATTGCCCCTGTAAGTAAGCTGAGTAATACAATGATAATTAGCTCTGTGGAAAGTGCCATTTGAACCCCAATAATCATAACTGCCAATCCAATTCCTTGCATAACTGTTTCTTTATACCGTTCAGGAATTTTTGTAAAGAGTAAACCAAACAAACTACCAATGATGATTAATACGCCATTGATGATAGTTCCATATAATGCCATGCCCTCATCATCCCCAATAATTGAATTAATTTAATAGATGCTTGCAATGTCTCTCATTGCTTTTATAAATGGAGTTATTTCTTCTTATGTATTGCTTCTCGAAAGACTTACTCTTACAGCACCTTGTTCTGGTTTGCAACATTTCATGCATTAGTGAACTACATTGTAGACAAGCTCGTAATGCGATCTGATAATGTGCATCCAGTATCGTAGCAATTTCATGTGATGATATATCTTTACTATTAAATGCTATCATTGGCAGAGATCATTCATCTATCCTATAGCACGTAACACCAGAAATTGCTTGGAGCTCATTCACAAGCATTTGCGTTAATAATGTTTCACGTGAAACAATTTCCTCTACTTGTTTTTCAAATAAACTTAAAGCAGCAAGTAAACCAGCTATCGCTAGCGTATTCAACGTACCACTTTCAAATCTTTCCGACCATCCGTTTGGTTGCAATACTTCCTCTGAATGGCTTCCCATCCCTCCATGAATAAGTGGTTTTAATTCACCCTTGTACCATAGTATGCCCCCCTCTTTTGGGGATCGCACCTATTTCATTCATTACCCTCATCATCGCCTCGATAACTACTGGTGGTTTCGGATAAGATGAGGCAGCTTGATCAAAATATATCATGATCTATCCGCCAATTCTATTTAGACTATAAGCTGAAGCTCATTAATTTATACGTGTATAGAACAAAAGTACAAGCACCGATTAGAAACATAGCGACTGGATCGAGTCAACGGATATAAAGGAATCACGGTGTGCTTGCGAGCCAATAATGACTTAGATTAGGGCGATTCGTGAACCCGCCTAGTTTCTGGGCGCTGGATCTGGGCGCGGCTCACCACGCCTCTATTTATCCACATAGGCTAATTTTATAATTTCCTAGACTATAACAAAAGACTGACATTTTTCATTGTCAGTCTTTTATTAAAATCATATCATATGTTGTGGCTCGCTCACTGATCTAATACATCCATAATTCGTTGTAAGTCTTCATCATTATAAAACTCAATTTCAATTTTACCTTTTCGTTTACCGCGCTGAATGGAAACTGCTGTACCCAGCCTATTTCTTAAGTATGATTCTCTCTCCTGAAGGAAAATATCCTTCTTAGGCTTTTCTTTCTTCTTCACCGGTTTTTCATTTAACTGAATAATTAACTTCTCTACTTGTCTAACATTCAGCTTCTCTCTCCGTATCTTTTGAATCAGTGCTTGCAGTTTAGTTTTATCTTTCAGACCTAATAAGGCTCGTCCATGACCCATTGAAAGCTCCCCGTTGTTAATACAAGCTATCACCTGATCTGGTAAGGAAAGTAACCGAACGATATTGGCAATATGTGAGCGACTCTTTCCTAACCTCCTTGATAGCTCTTCTTGGGTAATCCTTAATTCATTCATTAAGTTGGCGTATGCATGCGCCTCTTCAATCGGTGTTAAATCTTCTCTTTGAAGATTTTCTAATAGGGCAAGCTCCATCATTTTTTCATCCGATAATTCTTTAATGACGACAGGAAGTTTTTCTAAACCAGCCTCTTTAGCAGCACGGTATCTTCGTTCACCAACAACTATTTCATATCCTTTAATACTTTTACGTACTATGAGTGGTTGAATGATTCCATATTCTAGTATCGATTCTTTTAACTCCTC
Source organism: Virgibacillus sp. M23 (assembly GCF_034190895.1). Classification (NCBI taxonomy): domain Bacteria; kingdom Bacillati; phylum Bacillota; class Bacilli; order Caryophanales; family Bacillaceae; genus Virgibacillus; species Virgibacillus sp. M23. The sequence goes on from NZ_JAWDHA010000044.1 coordinate 2,932, forward strand.
AATAGCATCTGCATGAAATGTCTTACGTGGTTGATATGGATTTGGTCTACATTCAGTAATGGCTATTTCCTGAATAACATCATCTTCATGCTCTTCAATGTCTGGAAAAAAAGCATTAATACCTTTACCTAACCCTTTCGCCATTGGCCATCACTTCCTTCGCTAATTCAAGGTATACTTCTGCCCCTCTTGATTTTGGATCATAACTTATAATCGGAAGTCCATGGCTAGGAGCTTCACCCAACCTCACATTTCTAGGAACAATCGTTTGATACACCTTATCCTGAAAATATTTTTTAACTTCCTCAATTACCTGAAGACCCAAATTCGTTCTTGCATCTAACATCGTCAACAGTACCCCTTCTATCATAAGTGACTTATTTAAGTGCTTTTGGACTAGTCGAATGGTATTCAATAACTGACTTAGCCCCTCCAAAGCATAATATTCACATTGTACTGGAATAATTACCGTATCTGAAGCAGTTAATGCATTTAATGTTAATAAGCCTAAAGAAGGCGGGCAATCTATAATGATATAATCATACTTTTCTTTCAAGTTTTCTAATGATTTCTTTAATCTTATTTCCCTAGAAATTGTTGGTACAAGTTCAATTTCTGCACCAGCAAGCTGAATGGTAGCAGGTATGATATCTAAGTTGTCTACATTTGTTGGAATACAAACTTCCTCAGCTGGTAGATCTTCTACTAGTACATTATAGATACAGTTTTTCACATCTGCTTTATTAACCCCTGTACCACTTGTTGCATTTCCCTGGGGATCTACATCAACAAGAAGTACATTGTTGCCCAAATGTGCAAGACAAGCACTTAAATTCACCGATGAAGTTGTTTTTCCTACGCCACCTTTTTGATTTGCGATGGACATTATTTTTCCCATGTTGACACCTACCCTAAAACTATATACTTTCTATTTTATCACTTTTTTTATGCAATGGGCGACTTATTTATGTTTTGTTTCTATTTCATAATCCAAAATTGCACCATTTTCCGTGTTTTAACTATTCATGTGCAAAATACCCATCTTTTTTGTAAAAGATGGGCTGTACATGTAATTATTTCGATGTATAATAGCTTTACTTCTTTTTAGGTATTTTTATTGTGATTTGGTAGTAATCGTCTAAATCCTGTTCATCTGATTCAACTTCTACTCCCGTATCTGACACCATATTTAAAGACTGTCTAATGGTGTTCATTGCAATTCGAATATCCTTATTGAACCCTTTTCTCTTTGGCACTTTCTTTTTCGTTGTAGATTGTTGCTCATTTAATTTTTTAATTCGATCTTCTGTTTGTTTAACATTTAGGTCATTATCCAAAATATCTTGTAATAATTTAATCTGCTTTTCTTCATCTTTCAATTTAATGAGTGCGCGTGCATGTCTTTCTGTGATGTATTTACCCAATAATGCCTCTTGTACGGGCTGTGGCAATTTTAATAAACGAAGCTTATTAGCAATTGTAGATTGATTCTTGCCTAAACGTTGTGCTAATGCTTCCTGCGTTAATGAATGTATTTCCAATAGTCTAGCGTAAGCAGTTGCCTCTTCTATAACTGTTAATTCCTCTCGTTGCAAGTTCTCAATTAATGCTACGGAGGCAGTTTCAGCATCTGTCATTTCACGAATAATAGCCGAGATGTATTCCCATCCCAATGATTGCACTGCTCTCCATCTGCGTTCCCCAGCTATTAACTCATATTTTTCTTCCTCGCCATCCACCTCTAACTTACGTACGACGATTGGTTGAATCATTCCATGCGTATGAATTGTCTGTGCGAGTTCTTTTATTTTTTCTTCACTAAAAATCGATCTTGGTTGAAATCGATTGGCCTCTATATGATTGATAGGAATCTGAATAACTTCATCAGGATGAAACGATTCCATTTCAGCATCTGAATCCGCTTCAGATTTATCACCTATTCCAAAAAATCGGTTAAAGGGCTTCACCATAATCCCACACCACCTCTATTGTACTTGATATGCTTATCTATGTATAAAATATAAAATGTTTCACGTGAAACATTTTATATGAATCTATCATTATTATAGCACAGGAAAAGGTATTCATAAGAAAAGCGCGGGGCAACTTGACTACTCCCAACATGCCTTTACAAATCTTTTATTTCCTTAAGGAAAGTGCTAAAGACCTATAAAAAAGGCAGTAAATCTAGACATTTCATCACTTATACGTTCATATCGCTTAAGAAAAAACGCTGCAGCAAAAATGCTACTGCGCTTGTATAAAAACTACACACCCATGTACATGTTGCTGGATGATAGTGCATCAGCTTATATTTTATCACATTTTTTAGCCAAAGAATATCCAATCAGCCTATTTTAAAATTAATGCTTTGATCGCTAAAATTCATACATGTAAGTAATGATAGCTTATTCAATTGGCTCTTTGTTTGGTAAGCCAGCTTTTCTTGGATACTTCTTAGGTGTTTTTCTTACTTTTTTAATCTCTATAATAGATCGTTCGCTAGCTTCTTCAGGCAAAGCAAATGTGTATGTATGCATTAATTTTCCACCTAATAACTCAACTGCCGATTTTGCTTGTCCTACTTCATCCTTTGCCTTTAATCCCTTCATAGCAAGAAAAACTCCATGCTTTTTAGTTAATGGTAAACACAATTCACATAGCACGGACATACGGGCGACAGCTCTTGCTGTTACTATATCAAACGATTCTCGAAATTGGTTCTTCCCGAAATTCTCGGCACGATCATGATAAAAAGCAACGTTATCTAACGCTAACTCCGTTGCTAAGTGATTTAAAAAGCCGATACGTTTTTTTAATGAATCCACAATCGTTACTTTAAGCTGCGGAAAACATATCTTTAAAGGAATACTGGGAAATCCTGCCCCTGCTCCGACATCACAGATAGTTAAGTCTGTAGTGAAATCATAATAAAAGGCCGCACTTATGGAATCATAAAAATGCTTTAAGTAGACATCCTTTTCTTCTGTTAAACCAGTAAGATTTATTTTTTCATTCCATTCAACTAACGTACGATAATAGATAGCAAATTGTTCCTGCTGCTGTTGATTTAGATCGATTCCTTTTATCCTTAAAGCTTGTACAAATTGTTCTGGGTTCATACCGTTAACTCCTTATGTAGAGGGTGTTACAGAAAGGAATAACAGCTGTATACCTTTCTGTAACCTGAAATATCCTAAACACTCCTGCATCAGTCCACTGTCAATCAAATACTAATTCGCCAAACGAGCGATATTTCCTTGTTCAATATATACGATTAAAATGGATATATCTGCAGGATTGACCCCTGAAATTCGTGACGCTTGACCTACGGATAGTGGTCTTACCTTTTTAAGCTTTTCTTTTGCTTCTGTAGCTATTCCACTAATATCATCATAATCAATATCTACTGGAATTTTCTTATCTTCCATCTTAAGCATACGCTCTACTTGTTCATTTGCTTTTTTGATATAGCCTTCATATTTTATTTGAATACCGACCTGTTCCGTTACTTCAGCGGATAATTTGGGATCTGCTTGGATAATAGATGATAATAAATCATAGGATAATTCTGGACGCTTCAATAAATCATAAGCTTTTATAGCTTCTTTTAGAGGTGTTGCACCTGCTTGCTCAAGCAGGTAGTTTACCTCTTCAGAAGGTTTTATAATTAGCTTGAACAATCGATTTTTCTCTTCTTCTACCAGTCGATTTTTCTCGACAAATTTAGCATAGCGTTCTTCTGAGATAAGACCAAGCTGGTAGCCTAATTCAGTCATTCGTAAATCAGCATTATCATGTCTTAATAATAGACGATATTCCGCACGAGAAGTAAGAAGACGATAGGGCTCATTGGTTCCTTTTGTTACTAAATCATCTATTAGTACACCAATATAAGCTTGGGATCGATCTAGAATAACTGGTTCTTTATCCAATACTTTTGCTGCGGCATTAATTCCTGCCATAATTCCTTGAGCAGCAGCTTCTTCATAACCCGAAGTACCGTTAATTTGACCAGCAGTAAACAATCCAGGAATTTTTTTTGTTTCCAAGGTTGGCCACAGCTGTGTTGGTACAATTGCATCATATTCAATTGCATAGCCTGCGCGCATAATTTCTGCATTCTCTAGTCCTTCTACACTTCTTACCATTTCATGTTGAATGGATTCAGGAAGTGATGTGGAAAGTCCTTGTACATAAACCTCTTCCGTATCTCTTCCTTCTGGTTCTAGGAAAATTTGATGACGAGGTTTATCATTAAATCGAACAATTTTGTCTTCAATAGACGGGCAATAACGAGGACCCGTTCCCCTTTTCATACCAGAATACATGGATGAAAGTGATAGGTTCTCATTAATTATTTCATGTGTAAATTCATTTGTATACGTTAACCAACATGGGATTTGCTCCGTAATATATTCCGTTGTTTCATAAGAAAAACTTTGTGGTTTTTCATCACCTGGTTGGATCTCTGTTTTTGAATAATCAATGGTATGACTATTTACTCTTGGTGGAGTACCTGTTTTAAAGCGAGTAATCTCAAACCCAAGCTCTTCTAAGTTTTCGGATAGCTTAATTGTTGGGCGTTGGTTATTAGGACCACTCTCATACTCCAGATCCCCCATTAAAACTTTCCCACGCATAAACGTACCAGTAGTAATTATAACTGTTTCTGCACTATAAGCAGCATTCGTTTCAGTAATAACACCTTTACATATGCCATTTTCGACAATTAATTGATCTACCATACCTTGACGTAGTGTAAGATTTCTTTCATTTTCAATTATTTGTTTCATTTCTTTTATATATAAAGGCTTATCAGCTTGTGCACGCAAAGCCTGCACAGCTGGTCCTTTCCCAGTATTTAACATACGCATTTGAATATACGTTTTATCAATTACTTTTGCCATAACACCGCCAAGTGCATCTATTTCACGAACCACTATACCTTTAGCAGGTCCGCCTATTGACGGGTTACATGGCATAAAGGCAATCATATCTAGGTTGAGTGTGAGCATTAATGTCTTTGCACCCATTTTTGCTGCAGCGAGACCTGCTTCTACTCCAGCATGCCCTGCACCAACTACAATCACGTCATAATGACCTGCATCATATGTCATTGGTCTTCATCCTTTCTATATTTTCATTACCAATATCAAAAAAAACGATAGTTTTTATTTACTTTCCTAAACAAAATTGTGAAAACAGCTGATCAATTAAACTGTCACTTGCTGTATCACCAATAATTTCTCCTAAGAATTCCCATGTTCTTGTAACATCAATTTGAACAATATCCAGAGGCATTTCTAATTTTAGAGCATCGATAGCATCTTCTAATGCACGGCTGGCTTGTTTTAATAACTGAATATGTCGTACATTTGAAACATACGTTAGATCTCCGGTATCAATTTCCCCTTCGAAGAACGTTTTAGAAATCGCATTTTCTAATTCATCTACACCTTCTTCTTCAATTAATGAGGTAGTGACAACTGGTTTATCCTCTGCTAGCACTTTTACCCGCTCTAAATCCAATTTTTGCTCAAGGTCTGTCTTATTAATTATTACAATATAATTAAGTCCCTGTATTGCTGTAAATAATTTTTCGTCTTCCTCTGTTAAATCATCGTTATAGTTCAAAACGAATAAAATCAAATCAGACTCTTTTAATACCTGTCTAGAGCGTTCCACACCAATCTTCTCAACAATATCTTCTGTTTCTCTAATACCTGCTGTATCTACCAAACGTAGTGGAACACCTCTTACGTTTACATACTCTTCAATAATATCCCGTGTTGTCCCTGGTATTTCTGTTACAATGGCCTTATTTTCTTGAACCAGTGTATTCATTAACGAAGACTTACCGACATTTGGTCTACCAATAATAGCCGTTGCTAAGCCTTCTCTTAATATTTTGCCTTGTTTAGCAACCTGTAACAGCTTCTCTATTTCTGCATGAACTTCTTTTGTCTTCTTACGCATCATTTCATGTGACATTTCTTCCACATCATCATATTCAGGATAATCAATATTCACCTCAACATGAGCAACTGTTTCCAATAGATCCTGTCGTAGACGCTCAATTAAAGTAGACAAACGACCATCCATTTGTTTTAGAGCTACCGACATTGCTTTGTCTGTTTTAGCCCGGATTAAATCCATTACCGCCTCAGCTTGAGACAAATCTATTCTGCCATGTAGAAAGGCTCGTTTGGTAAACTCACCAGGCTCTGCTAAACGTGCTCCTTTACTCAATATAATTTCCAGCACACGATTTACAGCAACCATTCCACCATGACAGTTAATTTCAACTACATCTTCACGTGTAAATGTTTTCGGCGCTCGCATCACAGAAACCATTACTTCCTCAGCAATCTCATTTGATTGTGGATCGATAATTTTCCCATAGTTAATAGTATGCGACGCTACCTGCTTTAAATCATTGCCTTTGAATATTTCCGTAGTTATTGAAATTGCTTCAGGACCACTTAATCGGACAATTGCTATCGCCCCTTCACCAATCGGTGTGGATATTGCAGTAATTGTATCTGTTTCCATTGCTCTTCACCTCCAACATAAAGTTATATATATAGAACGTATAATTATTTTTATCGTCACTAACTTAATAGAATATCATACTTTTTAATAAAAATAAAGTTATCCACAACACATCCCTGCTAAACGTGATAAGGTTTATGCACATGTGGATAACTTTATTCGATATACGCTTCCTGCTTCGTGAATTGTACACAATCTGTCAAAATAATGCTACCCTTTTTCAAAAAAAATTCCGCCTAGTTTGGCACTAAGCGGATAATTTTTGATTTATTTCTTACTAGCCATATTAAGGCTGTATTACAATATGACGATGTGGCTCTTTACCATCAGAATATGTCGAAACTTCTTCATTTGCTTGTAGCACACTATGAATAATTTTACGTTCGAAGGCAGGCATTGGCTCCAAAGCTACCTTTTTATTCATGCGGATAGCCTTATCTGCCATTTTTAACGCAAGCGACTCAAGTGTCTCTTTTCTACGTCCCCGATAACCTTCAGCATCTAGTGTCACCGTATAATATTGCTTTCCTTCTTTATTGATAACAAGATGTAGTAAATATTGTAAGGCATTTAAAGTTTGTCCTCTTTTTCCAATAAGTAAAGCTATATTATCACCCTGTACATCATAGGTTACATGATTTTCCTCTACCTTTGTAAAAATCGTAGCATCTATATGCATCTGTTTTATGATTTGCTGTAAATATTTTTCCGTTTCTTCTATCTGATTTTTGACAGTCGATACCTTTACAAAAGCGCGTTTGGACCCGAAAACACCTAGTAACCCTTTTTTTCCTTCATCAATCACGTCGATTTCGACTTGGTCCCTTGTTGTATTTAACTGCTCTAATGCTGATTGGACCGCTTCTTCAACCGTTTGTCCACTAGCAGTTATTTCTCTCACTTTTTGTCTCCTCCATTACTTTTATCAGCCATCATTGGTTTACGGATAAATAGTGTTTGGGCAACCATAAAGATATTCCCTACTACCCAATATAACGCCAATGCTGCTGGGAAGAATATTGCAAAAACACCAATCATAATAGGCATCACATAAAGCATAACCATCATTTGTGGATTTTGAGCGGCTGGACTTCCTGACATCATCAATTTTTGCTGGAACCACGTAGCTGCTGCAGCAATAATCGGTAAAATGAAAAATGGATCCGGCGCACCTAGCTCAAACCACAGAAAACTATGTGTCTTGATGGATTCCGTACGCATAATTGCATGATACATGGCAATTAAAATAGGCATTTGAATAAATATTGGTAAGCACCCTGCAAGCGGATTTACCCCATTCTTTTGAAATAATGCCATTGTTTCCTGCTGTAGTTTTTGCTGTGTATTTGCATCTTTCGAGCTATATTTCTGTTGCAGTTCCTTCAACTTAGGCTGAATATCCTGCATAGCTTTTGAACTCTTTAATTGTTTCACATTTAGTGGTAGCAGTACTAGCCTTACTAAAATAGTAACGATTACAATCGCTAGACCGTAGTTTTCATTAAATAATTCTGCAAAATATGTGATTAGCATGGATACTGGAAAGACGAAATATTTATTCCAGATACCTTCACTTTCTTCCGTGATAGGTTCATTTACATCGGTACAACCAGAAAGTATTGCTAGCAGACCAATTAAAGTTACCAGCAACCAAAACTTTTTACGCAACACTTTTCCTCCTAACTAAAATAAAAGAGCTAACTCTTTTCTATCAACGAATATTCAAATAGCTTATCCTAAGAGTTATTTTAACCTAAACAAACCTAAGATTCTATATTAAATTTATTGATTTTTTAACAATCGTTCTTTATATAAAAGATGTGTCAAGCTTTTTTTGATTTCATGATATTCCATCTGTTTTGCAGGGTGTCTGGCAATGATTACAATATCATGTGGATACGCAATTTTTTCCTCTAATTCTTGAAAAGACTGACGTAAATAACGCTTAATTCGATTTCTTGTTACCGCATTTCCTATCTTTTTTCCAACAGATAACCCAATTCTGAAATGATTCTGCCCCTTTTTCTCTACATAATAGATGACGAGTTGTCTGTTTGCAAAAGATTTACCACACTTAAACGTATATTGAAATTCTTCATTCTTTTTAATTCGAAATTCTTTCTTCATCTATATCACCTTATTACGTATACCACTTATCAGCTTGTCCCTGATTCTGGTCTTTTCTATGTATAATTATAGAAGAAATATCATTCTTCTATTCTTAAGCTGCCCAACTTATAAGTGGTAATAACACATTAACCCACTTCTATCTATAAACAATATGTCTAAAGTGGAAAAAAGACCACTGATTATTCAGTGGCCTATGCAGACAAGACTTTTCTTCCTTTACGACGACGACGAGCCAATACTTTACGTCCGTTTTTAGTACTCATACGTGAGCGAAAGCCGTGTACTTTTTTACGTTTGCGATTATTTGGTTGATACGTTCTTTTCATTTATCCTGCACCTCCCTAAGGGATGAAATAATCTTTTATTAAACAGTCAATAGACAGTCTTTGTAATTATACGTAAAAATACTTCCATCTGTCAACTCACTTCTAATTTAAACTATCCACACCCTACTGTTTGGAAATAATCGAGTCTTATTTGCTATCCACAACATATATCGACAGGAAAATCACAAAATATAGTGGTGTGGACAATAATTGTCTACAACCGATGGACTTTGTGGATAACTGTCGAAACCCCATTGCATTCAAAGGGTTTTTCTGATATTATATTTGTGTTTAACTTGTGAAAAAAGAAAACTGAAATTCTAGTTATACACAGACTGTGGATAACTTGTGGATACTTGTTAACATGATTGTTTATGTTGTTATCAACAAAGCTGTGGACAACGTTTATAATTAATTCAAAGCTTATTCCACCTATATTTATTTATCCACACCAATATTATTTTTGTTATACCATTTTAACCCTTCAATTTTAAATACAATTGGAAGTAGACCCAAACGTAAATTCTATTTATCTTGCCTTTCCATCTTTAAAAGATTGAGAGAGGCTTTTTATGTCATTATTACTCATTAATTGGAGCAGTATGCAGTCTTTACGTAAATACTCATTAATTAACATAAATGGTTCCTAATAGAAACATCGATAATTGGAAGTGGATGACATTTATTACAGTGAAAGGAGTGAAATTCTGCTTGGAGAATATACAGGAAATATGGATAGCTACCTTAGAGAGAATTGAAGAAAAAATTAGTAAGCCGAGCTTTGATACATGGTTAAAGAACACAAAAGCAGAAACCATCGAAAACAATACACTTATTGTTTCCGCACCAAATGAATTTGCTAGAGATTGGCTTGAAAATCAATACACAAAGCTTATTTCCGAGATTCTATCAGAAATAACTGGTTCAGATATTGTTGCTAAATTTATACTTCCGAATACAAGTACGTCGATTGATAACTTCGAACCTACACAGAAGCAAAAGCCAAAAGACGATCCTAATGAAGCACCTAAATCCATGTTAAATGCAAAATATACCTTTGATACGTTTGTTATTGGTGCTGGAAACAGATTCGCTCATGCTGCATCCTTGGCTGTAGCTGAGGCACCAGCACAAGCATATAACCCGTTGTTTATATATGGAGGAGTAGGTCTAGGGAAAACACATTTAATGCATGCCATTGGACATTATGTACGTGATCATAATCCAAACGCAAAGGTCGTTTATCTATCTTCTGAGAAATTTACAAACGAATTTATTAACGCAATTATGGATAATAAAACAGTTAACTTTCGTAATAAATATCGTAATGTTGATGTTCTGCTAATTGATGATATTCAATTTATAGCAGGTAAGGAATCGACACAGGAAGAATTTTTCCATACATTTAATGCATTACATGACGATAATAAACAAATAATTATTTCAAGTGATCGGCCACCAAAAGAGATTCCAACTTTAGAGGACAGGCTTCGCTCTCGCTTTGAATGGGGATTAATTACAGATATTACACCACCGGATTTAGAGACCAGAATTGCTATCTTAACAAAAAAAGCAAAAGCAGAAGGACTCGACATTCCAAATGAGGTTATGCTTTATATCGCTAATCAAATTGATACGAATATTCGCGAGCTAGAAGGTGCGCTTATTCGAATTGTTGCTTATTCATCCTTAGTTAATCAAGATATTGATGCATCACTAGCTGCTGATGCTTTAAAAGATATTATTCCTAGTAATCAACCAAAGATAATAACTATCCAGAGCATTCAAGAAACGGTTGGAGCAAAATATAATGTACGATTAGAAGATTTTATTGCCAAAAAACGGACAAAATCGATTGCTTTTCCACGCCAGATTGCTATGTATCTATCTCGAGAAATGACAGACGCATCCTTACCAAAAATCGGTGAAGAGTTCGGTGGGCGAGATCATACTACAGTAATTCATGCTCATGAAAAAGTATCAAAGTTGATGGAAAAGGATACGCAATTAGTAAAAGAACTTGAAGAATTGAAAGAGCAATTAAAATCACTTTAAATTATAACTCTCACTTTCTCATTTTCAGCTAATTAAAGATCCTGTGAAAACTGTGGAAAACAGAGACAACCTTATAAACAAGTTGTCCACATGTGAATAACCTTAGCGCATTGACAAAAACAGATTTATCCACATAATCACAGCCCTTATTATTATTATTACTATATTTTTATAAAATAATATAATTAAAAAGAACTTCCACTAGGAGGATTTATTTCATGAAATTTATCATTCAGCGAGATCAATTAATAGCAAGTGTTCAAAATGTAATGAAGGCTATTTCATCTAGAACGGTTATTCCTATATTAACTGGAATAAAAATTGAAGCTAGACAAGACGGTATAACCTTAACAGGAAGTGATTCTGATATATCTATTGAGTCCTATATTCCTGCTGAAGAAAACGGTACGGTTAATGTTGAGTACATTGAGGAAGGAAGTATTGTACTACAAGCGAAGTATTTCCCAGACATTGTTCGCAAACTTCCTGAAAAGACGATAGAAATACATGCAGATGAAAACTTAAAAGTAACCATTCGCTCAGGAAAAGCAGAATTTAATTTAAATGGACAAGATGCTACAGAATATCCACAATTACCTAAATTACAGACAGATGATAGTTTTGAACTACCAATTGATTTACTAAAGAGCTTAATTAAACAAACGGTATTTGCTGTATCCACAATGGAAACTCGACCAATCTTAACGGGTGTAAATGTAAAATTAGAAAATCAAACACTTACATTTACAGCGACAGATAGTCATCGACTAGCTTCTAGAACGATACCAGTAGCAGATACTACCAATGAATTTTCTAATGTTGTTGTTCCGGGAAAAAGTCTAAATGAATTAAACAAAATCTTAGATGATACAGAGGATAAGGTTGAAATTAGTGTAACTAGTAATCAAATTTTATTCCGAACAAAACATTTGAATTTCTTATCCCGTTTATTAGACGGTAATTATCCAGAAACCTCTCGGTTAATTCCTGATCAAAGCAAAACGGTATTGCATGTTAAAACGAAAGAATTATTAAGTACAATTGATCGTGCTTCCCTATTAGCTAAAGAAGAACGCAATAATGTAGTTCGTTTAACTACACAAGGTGATCAGCTAGTAGAAATTGCAAGTAATCATCCAGAAGTTGGAAATGTTACAGAAGAAGTTACGGTATCTTCAATAGAGGGAGAAGAGTTAAAGATTTCATTTAGTTCTAAATACATGATGGATGCATTGAAAGCCATTGAATTTGAGGATGTGAATATCGAATTCACTGGAGCGCTACGACCATTTATTATTCATCCAGCAAATGAAGACTCTATCCTGCAGTTAATTGTACCTGTGAGAACATACTAAAAATAGCTCATGCTTTCCGTTAATTTAATCAAAAAATTAACAATCACTTTGATATTTCAGCGTAAAATTTAATAAAAAGCTCTTATCGGACGAAGATAAGGGCTTTTTACATCTGTATAAGTGATTTTTAGCTTAAATAAGCGATTATTTTAGGATATAAAGGGTCATACCTTTCCTTAATGGAAAATCTTTAGTAAAATAAGAATAGAGGATAAATAGATACGTGTTTTACAAATATGACCTAAAAGAGTGATAATATGCCTGAAAAAATAACTATACGAACGGAATATATCTCCTTAGGCCAATTCATCAAGCTTGCCAATGTTTTAGAATCTGGTGGTATGGTAAAAGCCTATTTACAAGATGTTGGCGTCTTAGTTAATGGTGAACGAGAACATAGGCGAGGGAGAAAGCTATATCCTGGTGATGTGGTGAAGATTGAGGAAATCGGGTCTTTTCTCGTTACAGATTGATAAAAAATGAATTAACATATAGAGTCTTAGAAAATGATTTTGACGGTTAAAATAAAACTTGCTTGTTTCTGACGCAGCTTTTTTCATTCTGCGTCTGCAATTCGTTCAGGTTCAAGCTATTTTTGCTGCTTTGCAATCTCATTACTAGGAAGAATTTAACAGGCATCAGCAAGCCGTCATTCATAAAAATCTGTTTTCGAAAAACGTTATTTCAATAGATTACCTACGTTAAAAGGATGGAATCATAATTTTTTATGATTAGAAGAGGATTAACTATGCATATTGAAAAGCTACAATTAAAAAATTACCGTAATTACCATAAATTGGATATATCATTTGATGATAAGATAAATGTAATTATCGGTGAAAATGCGCAGGGGAAAACGAATTTAATGGAGGCTATCTACCTGCTTGCCTTTACAAAGTCCCATCGAACTCCTAGAGAAAAGGAATTGATCAAATGGGATGAAGAATATGCTAAAATAGAAGGTAGAATTACTAAAAGAAAACAATCTTTTCCGCTAGAAATCGTAATCTCCTCAAAAGGGAAAAAGGCGAAGTTAAATCGATTGGAACAAAAGCGGTTAAGTGATTATATAGGAGCGCTAAATGTTGTTATGTTTGCTCCAGAGGATTTAACACTTGTAAAAGGAGCACCACAAATTCGCAGACGTTTCATTGATATGGAACTTGGCCAAATACAGCCTCGTTACATCTATCATTTAGGACAGTACCAAAAAATCCTTAAACAACGTAATTCTGTTCTAAAACAATTGCAACGCAGATCGGATCAAGATACTACGATGTTGCAGGTTTTAACAGAGCAGCTCGCAGAACATGCCGCAACTCTATTGGAAAGGCGGTTTGTTTTTTTGGATTTATTAAGAAAATGGGCTAGTCCGATACATTATGGTATTAGTCGTCAACTTGAAAGTCTGGAAATAAAGTATTCTCCGACAATAGAAGTATCAGAAGAAGCAAATAAGGAGAAAATAGAAGATATATACTGTGAAAAATTCAAAAGCATTCAAGAAAAAGAGATCGAGAGAGGGACAACATTAATTGGCCCGCATCGTGACGATCTGCTGTTTTATGTTAATCATAGAGACGTACAAACCTATGGATCACAAGGACAGCAGCGAACAGCAGCTTTATCTGTAAAACTAGCAGAGATTGAATTAATTTATAGTGAGGTAGGAGAATACCCCATTTTATTGTTGGATGATGTGTTAAGCGAACTAGATGATTTCCGACAATCTCATCTTTTAAACACAATTCATGGTAAAGTTCAGACCTTCGTATCCACCACAAGTGTTGATGGCATTAATCATGAAACATTAGAAAAAGCGGAAATCTTTCGTGTGCAGGAAGGAAAAGTAGAAGCATAATGTGGGGGGATACAGATGTTTATTCATATTGGAAATGATACCGTCATTCACTCGTGTGATGTTGTTGCTATTATTGATTATCATTTAATTTCATCATCAACCATTATGGAAGAGTTAATGACAGAATCATTAAAAGAGAAGCGAGTAGCTGGACCGATTGAACATGCAAAATCAGTCATGATTACGAAAGAGATGATGTATTATAGCACTTTATCTGTCTCTACTCTGAAAAAAAGAGCAAGTATGATATCTACAATCAGCAAGCTCGATGATTTTTCAGACGAAATTAAGGAACTAGATTCCGAAGAAGTTTAGAAATGGATGTGAAAACATGTCAATGGAAGATAAGATCATGAATGAACAGGCCTATGATGCAGATCAAATACAGGTACTTGAAGGGCTAGAAGCGGTCCGTAAACGTCCCGGAATGTATATTGGTTCAACAAGTGAAAAAGGCTTGCATCATCTCGTCTGGGAAATTGTAGATAACAGTATTGATGAAGCCCTAGCTGGCTATTGTGATAAGATCGAGGTTATTATCGAAAAGGATAATAGTATAACGGTAAAGGATAATGGACGCGGTATCCCTGTTGATATCCAGAAAAAAACAGGACGCCCAGCTTTAGAAGTTATTATGACTGTCCTTCATGCCGGAGGAAAGTTCGGTGGTGGTGGTTATAAGGTTTCTGGTGGGCTTCATGGCGTAGGTGCTTCTGTTGTTAATGCGCTGTCTACTAATTTAGAGGTACATGTCCATCGAGATAATAAAATTCATTATTTACAGTTTAAAAAAGGTGTTCCACAAGGGGAAATTGAAGTAGTTGGCGAAACAGATATTACGGGAACAATTACACATTTCAATCCTGATCCAGAAATCTTTAACGAAACCACGACGTATAATTTTGATACGTTATCTCAACGTCTTAGAGAGTTAGCATTTCTAAATAAGGGAATCAATATTTCCATTGAAGATAAGCGAACAGACTCAGAGCCAATTAATTATCATTATGAGGGTGGAATTAGCTCTTATGTAGAATATATAAATCGCACAAAGGAAATCTTGCATGAGCCTTTTTATGCTGAAGGAGAAGAGCAAGGGATATCTGTAGAAGTTGCCATTCAATACAATGATGGCTTTACGAGCAATCTCTATTCATTTGCCAATAATATTCATACCTATGAGGGCGGTATGCATGAATCTGGGTTTAAAACAGGATTGACACGTGTGATTAACGATTATGCTAGAAAGAATAACTTATTTAAGGAAAATGATCCGAATTTATCTGGAGACGATGTTCGCGAAGGATTGACAGCAATTGTTTCCGTTAAACATCCTGATCCTCAGTTTGAAGGTCAAACAAAGACTAAATTAGGTAATAGTGAAGTACGGACAGTTACCGATTCTGTTTTTAGTGAAACCTTTTCTAAATTTTTATTCGAAAATCCAAACGTTGCTAAAATCGTTGTAGAAAAAGGATTAATGGCTTCACGTGCCCGGGCAGCGGCGAAAAAAGCTCGTGAACTGACACGTAGAAAAAGTGCGTTGGAAGTATCCAATTTACCTGGTAAACTTGCAGATTGTTCTTCAAAGGATGCTAAAATCAGTGAATTGTACATTGTGGAGGGAGATTCTGCGGGAGGATCTGCTAAACAAGGACGTGACCGACATTTTCAAGCAATCTTACCTTTACGTGGAAAGATTTTAAACGTAGAAAAAGCGCGGCTTGATAAAATTTTATCAAATAATGAAGTGCGAACGATTATTACTGCTTTAGGTACAGGGATTGGCGAGGATTTTGATATCACTAAAGCGCGTTATCATAAAATTGTGCTTATGACAGATGCCGATGTTGATGGTGCCCATATTCGAACGTTATTGTTAACCTTCTTTTATCGTTATATGCGCCCACTTATTGAGCATGGCTATGTTTATATTGCGCAGCCACCTCTTTACAAGATACAACAAGGTAAGGCTGTTCATTATGCCTACAATGACAAAGAGATGGAACGGATATTAGAGGAAATACCGAAAGCTCCAAAACCAGGCTTGCAGCGATATAAAGGTTTAGGGGAAATGAATGCAACGCAACTTTGGGAAACAACAATGAGTCCAGAATCACGTACCCTTCTTCAAGTTGAATTATCTGATGCAATTGACGCTGATCAGATTTTTGATGTGCTGATGGGAGATAAAGTGGAACCACGAAGAAACTTTATCCAAGAGAATGCCCAATATGTAAAGAATTTGGATATTTAGATAAAGCCACGTTCCACGTTGTTATATAAAATATAAAGCCAGCTTCTCAGGCTTTATAGGTTTTGGTTGTACTAGTGAATGGAGGTAGTATTACAATGGCGGATCAGCAACGTCCAAATGTACAGGAGATAAATCTTAGTCAGGAAATGCGTACATCATTCCTTGATTATGCAATGAGTGTTATTGTCTCACGTGCTCTTCCAGATGTTCGTGACGGATTAAAGCCTGTTCATCGTAGAATATTATATGCAATGAATGATTTAGGTATGCATGCAGATAAAGCTTATAAAAAATCTGCTCGTATCGTTGGTGAAGTAATTGGTAAATATCATCCACATGGTGATTCAGCTGTTTATGAAGCTATGGTAAGGATGGCGCAGGATTTTAGTTATCGAAATATGCTGGTAGATGGGCATGGTAATTTTGGTTCTGTAGATGGAGATTCAGCGGCAGCAATGCGTTATACGGAAGCAAGAATGTCAAAAATATCCATGGAATTATTGCGTGATATCAATAAAGATACAATCGATTATACGGATAACTATGATGGCTCAGAAAGGGAACCAGTTGTTTTCCCTTCTAGATTTCCTAACTTACTTGTTAATGGAGCATCAGGGATAGCTGTAGGGATGGCAACAAATATTCCACCACATAATCTTGGTGAAACAATAGATGCCGTACTTGCGCTAAGTAAAGATCCAGAAATTACAATTGATGAACTGATGGAGGATTATATTCATGGTCCTGATTTCCCTACAGCTGGGCAAATTCTTGGTAGGAGTGGAATTCGCAAAGCATATGAAACAGGGAAAGGCTCTGTTACTATTCGAGCAAAAGTCAATATTGAAGAGAAGCCAAACGGAAAGTCTACGATTATTGCAACTGAATTACCATATCAGGTAAATAAAGCAAAGCTGATAGAGAAGATTGCTGAGCTTGTACGAGATAAACGAATTGACGGAATTACTGATTTACGAGATGAATCAGATCGTGATGGGCTACGTGTCGTTATTGAACTCCGTCGGGATGTAAATGCGAATGTTGTTCTTAATAATTTATATAAACATACTGCGTTGCAAACTACCTTTGGGATAAATACGTTGGCATTAGTAGACGGACAACCTAAAGTACTTTCAATCAAACAATGTCTTATTCATTATTTAGAGCATCAAAAAGTAATTATTAAACGGCGTACAGCATTTGAATTGCGAAAAGCTGAGGCACGTGCACATATTTTAGAGGGGTTGCGAATTGCGCTTGATAATTTGGATGAGGTTATTGCGCTTATTCGTAGTTCAAAGACAACAGATATTGCACGTACTGGACTAATTGAACGTTTTGATCTATCTGAGAAACAAGCACAAGCAATTTTAGATATGCGTTTACAACGTTTAACAGGTCTTGAACGTGAAAAAATTGAAAATGAGTATAAAGAACTTCAAAAACTAATTGAAGAGTTAAAAGCGATTTTAGCGGATGAAGAAAAGGTATTAGAGATTATTCGTGAAGAGCTAACAGAAATTAAGGAACGCTTTAATGATGATCGTCGAACTGAAATTGTTGTTGGTGGTAGTGATTTCTTTGAGGACGAAGATCTAATCCCAGAAGAAAACATTGTTATTACATTAACACATCAGGGATATATCAAACGATTACCTTCTTCTACCTATCGTACTCAGAAGCGTGGCGGTCGTGGTATCCAAGGAATGGGAACGAATGAGGATGATTTTGTTGAACATCTTGTCTCTACTTCTACCCATGACACTATATTATTCTTCACAAATAAAGGTAAAGTGTACAAGGCAAAAGGATATGAAGTGCCAGAGTTCAGTAGAACTGCAAAAGGAATTCCCATTATTAATCTGTTGCAAATTGAGAAAGGCGAATGGGTGAATGCGGTTATCTCTGTAAAAGACTATCGTGAAGATCAATTTTTATTTTTTACAACGAAGCACGGTATTTCTAAACGTACGTCACTTGCCCAATTTGCAAATATTCGTAAAGGTGGACTTATTGCAGTAGGACTTCGAGAAGAAGATGAGCTGATCTCAGTGCGGCTAACTGATGGTACAAAGGATATGATGATTGCAACGAAAAATGGCTATTTAATTCGTTTTCCAGAGGACCAAATACGATCTATGGGAAGGACTGCAGCTGGCGTAAAGGGTATATCATTACGTGAAGATGATGAGGTTGTTTCCATGGAAATCTTACAGGAAGATGCTAAGATTCTCCACGTAACAAGTAAGGGTTATGGTAAACAAACACCAGAGTCAGAGTATCGAATAACAAATCGTGGTGGTAAAGGAATATACACTTGTAATTTAACAGAAAAAACAGGACATGTAGCAGCGGTGAAAGCTGTTTCAGGTAAAGAAGATCTTATGCTAATTACTGTTGCAGGTGTACTCATTCGTATTCCAGTCGAAGATATATCAGAGACTGGACGTAATACGATGGGAGTTCGTTTGATCCGTTTACAGGATGATGAGGAAGTAGCTACTGTAACAAGGATTGATCAGGATGAGGAAGAAGAACAAGTGGATCAGAAAGATCAAGCAGCACAAGATACAACAGAAGATGTGGAAGAATAATTGAAAAGATGGCTGACGTTCGGCCATCTTTTTTTCAACTAGATGAAACACAATGAGATACTATCCTATTTTATATATCTTATTTATCTAGTGGGGAGGAAAGTAATATGCAAGTAAGTCCATTACATCTAATACCAGGCTGTGTTTTAATGAAGGACGTAGAAGGAAAAACGAGTCGTCCGATAATCCCTAAGCAGACTGTGCTTACAGAGCAGCATATTGTTGTATTACAAAAATTCCTAGTGAAAACCGTTCATGTCTCTCCAAAGTTGGCAGATGGTAGTGAATATCAGCCGAAAGAGGAAGAAATGCAGCAAAGAAAGAGTGATTTGTTAGAAACTAACCTTCGTGAGGAAACATCATCTTTACCATTTGCAGCACATTATCAGCTAGCTGTTAAGCAATACAAAGCGCTCTTTGTATCTTGGCAAAACGGCTCAGCTATTGATATTACTCAAGTACGTAAGTTGATTATTCCTTTGTTAGGGCGAATGAAAGACATCAGCCAGGCAATCTATACTATACATCACTATGCAACTAGGGAGGACTATTTCTTTCATCATAATGTGGCGGTGGCTATTTTATCGGCTTATCTCGGATACAAAACCGGATACGCAAAAGGAGAATGGTTACAAGTTGGTCTAGCAGGATTTTTAAGTGATTGTGGAATGGCAAGAATTGATCCTGCCATCGTGAAGAAACATCATTTTTTAACAACTGAAGATTTATTAGAAGTAAAAAAGCATCCTACTTATTCCTATCGATTAACCGAGAAATTACCAACGATTAAACAAGCTGTTAAACAAGCAGTCTTACAACATCACGAGCGAATGGATGGCAGTGGTTATCCACTTGGATTATCCAAAGGGAAAATTCATCGTTATGCTCGGATTGTCGCTGTTTGTGATATGTACCATGCTATGATTTGTGATCGGTTATATAAGGAAAAGCAATCCCCTTTTAAGGTAATGGAGAAACTGCGGCAGGAGCAATTTTCTAAGTTAGATCCAGATGTAGTTCATACTTTTGTGCAGGGTATTACCAATTTCCCCGTAGGGACAAAGGTAAAGCTATCCAATGCAATGATAGGGGAGATTGTCTTCACTGATGCCAATAAGCCAACTCGACCAATGATAAGGCTACAAGATAATGACGACATCATGGCATTACAAAATCATCCTACTGTTTATATTGAAGAGATTTTAGAGAGTTCGTCTAGCATCGACTGACTCTCTTACAATTTTTTTCGTTGATCGTATAAATTTTCCCCTAATAGAAGTGGCATTTTAGTTGACGTTAATTCTAAGAAGTACAAAATGAATGGATAATCGATGTCGGGTTTTGCGACGAATAAATCTCCCCACCACTCTGTTTCATAACGACAAAGCATGCTTAGATTATATAAAATCAAATAATGTACCATCACTTCGTGAATGGACAGATAATCTTCACGTTTTAAAGGGAAAAATAATTGTTCTGTAGAACTGTGGACGAAAAATGGGCCAGTTACTTTTTTAACTGGATCAGTAACCTCCATTCGAATCATACGATCATCGTAATCATAATATTTTATATTTGGTAGGTATGGTTGAATTCGGCGAATAAAGGCTGTATCTGTTAAATGATAGGAATCCAGTAAATGAGCTGGAAACTCTAATAGTTTGGAATATTGTTTTCCGACAGGTACCATCTTATGTTCCCCTTGAAATTGAAAGAGTTGATTCATTTCTGGTATTACTGCTAATAAATGTTTCATACTTCTTTTTTCAAATGGAATCGTTTGCTCGTATAAATGCTCAGAAAAGTAAGGGAATAAGCCATTATGTTGTACTTTTACCTCATCATTCATAAATGTATAATCCTTTTTCTTTCTTTTCCTAGCTGTTACACCATGAGCTAATAAGTTGGTCGACTCAGGATAATTTGGGCGTTTGGTTAATAAGCAGGCTTTAATGAAGTGCACCATCCCATAAAAATAAAGAATCGGCTGCATAAAAGGATCAGACTTCCTTCCTTGCTGATAAAATCGGTTCCCATGGTTTAAATAATAGATAAAGGCATTACAATTCTCATAGCTCTTCGCTTCCGGATCTGGAAGTTTTAACTGTGTATAACAATGGCATAAATAGCTTTGTGCAGTTTGTTGGGATTGTAAGTAATTAACAAAGGAGATAATCGGATTCATAGATGATACCTCTTAACTATTAAAAAATTTTGAATCTATTTATTTTTTTATTTCCAACAATCTCTTGTTGAAAAAGCTAATATGTTGGCGTATTGTAAATAAAAATAGAAGTACTACTAGTGTATGCAAGTTCGGTTCTTGCATACATAAGGGTGTAGTGAAAAGCCTAGATAGTTATCTAAACTTATAAGGAGGATAAGCATGCGAGAAGATAAATTTTCTAAAGAAGGTTTAACGTTTGATGATGTTTTGTTAATGCCTGCAAAATCAGAGGTATTGCCAAAGGATGTGGATGTAAGTACACAACTAACGGACAATATAAAGCTCAACACCCCATTAATAAGTGCTGGAATGGATACTGTAACAGAAGCATCGATGGCAATAGCAATGGCTCGACAAGGTGGAATTGGTATTATTCATAAGAATATGTCGATTGAGGAGCAAGCAGAGCAAGTAGATCGTGTTAAACGCTCCGAAAGTGGCGTAATTACAAACCCATTCTTTTTAACTCCAGAACATCAGGTATATGATGCAGAACATTTGATGGGTAAATTTCGCATATCGGGTGTACCGATTGTTAATAACACGGATGAACAGAAGCTTGTAGGAATACTTACGAATCGTGATCTTCGATTTATTCAAGATTATTCTATATTGATTTCAGAAGTGATGACAAGTGAAAATCTGGTAACAGCACCAGTTGGTACAACTTTAGAAGAAGCTGAACAAATCCTCCAACAATATAAAATTGAAAAGCTGCCATTAGTGGATGATCAAACGGTTCTAAAAGGATTAATTACTATAAAAGATATTGAAAAAGTAATTGAGTTTCCACATGCAGCAAAAGATGCGCAAGGTAGACTATTAGCAGGTGCAGCAGTTGGTGTGACAGGAGATGCTATGAAACGAATTGAAAAGCTTGTGGAAGCTGGCGTTGACGCTATCGTTATTGACACAGCTCATGGCCACTCACAAGGGGTTATCGAACAAGTAAAAGCAGTACGTAAGGCTTATCCGTCATTAGATATTATTGCAGGTAACGTAGCAACACCTCAAGCAACGAAAGAGCTGATTGAGGCTGGAGCATCGATTGTTAAAGTAGGAATTGGCCCTGGCTCTATTTGCACTACACGTGTCGTAGCCGGTGTAGGTGTTCCACAAATTACAGCAGTATATGATTGTGCGCAAGCAGCTGCTGAATATAATGTACCTGTTATTGCAGATGGTGGTATCAAGTATTCAGGTGACATTGTAAAAGCATTGGCTGCAGGAGCTCATGCGGTTATGCTAGGTAGCATGTTTGCAGGTGTTTCCGAAAGCCCTGGTGAAACGGAGATTTTCCAAGGAAGACAATATAAAGTTTACCGAGGAATGGGATCTGTTGGTGCAATGAAGGCAGGCTCAAAAGATCGTTATTTCCAAGAGGACTCTGATGTGAAGAAGCTTGTCCCTGAAGGAATTGAAGGTAGAGTTGCTTATAAAGGTCCACTTGCTGATACGATTCATCAATTAATGGGCGGACTTCGTTCTGGAATGGGTTATTGTGGTACAGAAACTATTGATGCACTAAGAGAAGATGCTCAATTCGTAAAAATTACAAATGCGGGGCTAAGGGAAAGTCATCCACATGATGTACAAATTACCAAAGAGGCACCTAATTATTCTATATAGTCTTTACGACAAACTTTGTACTAGTCGATGAAAAAATTGTAGATGGGGATATTTCCCTGTCTATTTTTTTGTCTATTTCTATGGTAAAATAACTAAGTGCATCCTTAAATTGAAAAAGTGTGCAACAAACATAGAGGTTAAACTACAGGTTGGAGGTACAGAAAGTTGAAACATAGTCTACAAAAGAGTTTCGTCATTTTACTAGCAGCGATGGTAATGATGGTTTCTATCATTGCAAAGCCATTTACTGCAAATGCTGCAGAAACATTGGATATTGAGGCAGAATCTGCGATATTAGTAGATGCAAATACTGGTAAAATTTTATTTGCCAAGAATGCGGATGTGGCTCTTCCTCCAGCTAGTATGACCAAAATGATGACAGAATATCTCGTATGGGAAGCCATCGAAAAGGGTCAAATCAGCTGGGATACAACAACACAGATTAGTGACTATCCATACAGCATTTCTGCTAATGCTTCTTTTTCAGGAATAGGATTAGAACAATCGAAGGATTATAAAGTAAAAGATTTGTATAACGCAATGGCAATCAACTCTGATAATGCTACTTCGATTGCATTAGCTGAATTGATTGCAGGTTCAGAAGCGGAATTTGTGAAAATGATGAATAAAAAGGGAGAGGAAATGGGGCTTCCTGACTTTAAATTCGTTAATTCCACTGGTTTAGACAATGAATCATTGGGAAAAAACCATCCAGAAGGAACAGATCCTAATGGTACAAACTTGCTTTCTGCGGAATCTGCTGCGCTACTTGCCTATCATCTAGTAAATGACTATCCAGAATCGTTAGAGGTTTCTAGCATGCCATCCACCGAATTTGATGGAAAAGAGATCCGAAATTGGAACCACATGCTTCCGCATAAAACAACCTTTTTAGAGCAATTTTATTATGAAGGTGTAGATGGGTTAAAGACAGGATATACTGATTTAGCTGGTTACTGCTTTACAGGAACAGCTAAAAAAAATAATCAGCGCTTGATTTCAGTTGTGATGCAAACGGATAGTGAAGAAAAGCGATTTGAGGAGACTGCCAAATTATTTAATTATGGTTTCCAACAGTTTGAAAGCACAGAGGTATTTCCGGCAGGACATCAAGTAAAAGGTAAATCCTCCCTTCCAGTAGCGAAAGGAAAGGAAGATCAGGTTGATATTTCTATTAAAGAAGGAATAACGATACCTATTAAGCCTAATGAAAAAGATAAATATAGTATGGAATATACAATAAATAAAGATTTGTTAAATAAAGAGGGCAAATTGACTGCACCAATTAAAAAGGGAGAAAAGATTGGGACAGCACAGCTTAAATATAAGGGCGAGAATGACTATGGCTATATTATTAAAGATAGTAATAGTACGGTAGATGTTGTAGCGAATGAAACAGTTGAAAAATCCAACTGGTTTATGTTAACACTTGGAGCAATTGGTGATTTCTTTGCTGATTTATTTACGACAGTAGTTGATTGGGTGAAAGGCTTATTCTAATCAATTTTTCTTAAAGAGGAAAAATTGATCATCTGATATAGTTATTTTATAACAAGGGGGAGTTTATATGTCTCATACAGGTACAGAACGTGTAAAACGTGGTATGGCAGAAATGCAAAAGGGCGGCGTTATTATGGACGTTGTCAATGCTGAACAGGCGAAGATTGCTGAGGAAGCAGGAGCAGTTGCGGTAATGGCTCTTGAACGTGTTCCATCTGATATACGAGCAGCTGGTGGTGTCGCTCGTATGGCGGACCCTACTATAACAGAAGAAGTGCTAAATGCTGTCTCGATTCCTGTAATGGCAAAGGCACGCATTGGACATATCACAGAAGCACGAGTGTTAGAAGCAATGGGTGTTGACTATATTGATGAAAGTGAAGTCTTAACACCAGCTGATGATGTGTATCATATTAATAAATCAGATTATACCGTACCATTTGTTTGTGGCTGTCGTAATCTAGGAGAAGCGGCACGTCGGATTGGCGAGGGTGCTTCCATGTTACGTACCAAAGGTGAACCTGGAACAGGGAATATTGTAGAAGCAGTTCGTCACATGCGTCAGGTACAATCAGAAATTAGGAAGCTTACTGCGATGTCAAGAGATGAAGTGATGACTTATGCCAAGGAGATAGGTGCACCGTTCGAATTACTAATCGAAATTCGTGAGGATGGCCGTCTACCTGTGGTTAATTTTGCAGCTGGTGGGATAGCGACACCAAGTGATGCTGCACTCATGATGGAGTTAGGGGCTGATGGTGTATTTGTTGGTTCAGGTATCTTCAAATCTGCAAATCCTGCCAAGTTTGCTAAGGCCATTGTAGAGGCGACAACACATTACCGAGATTATAAATTGATTGCAGAACTTTCTAAGGACCTTGGGGTTGCCATGAAAGGTATTGAAATGAGCACCATTGAAGCACATGATCGTATGCAGGATCGTAGTGAATAGAAGGAAGGATTCCATATGACAACAATTGGAGTGCTTGCATTACAAGGTGCAGTCCGCGAGCATCTTCGGGCTGTAAAGGCTTGTAGTGCTAATGCAATAGAGATAAAACGAAAAGAACAGCTAGCTGAGATTGATGGATTAATTCTTCCTGGCGGTGAAAGCACAACGATTAGAAGATTAATTGACAGCTATGACTTTTTTGATGCTATTCAAGATTTTGGTAAGCAAGGTAAGCCTATCTTTGGCACGTGTGCTGGAATGATTTTAATGGCGACTGCCATAAAGGATCAAGATACTGCACATTTAAAACTAATTGATATGGAAGTTGCTCGTAATGCATTTGGACGTCAGGTTGCGAGTTTTGAGGCCGATGTAGAGGTGCATGGTATTGCAGCAGATTTTAATGCTGTGTTTATTCGCGCGCCCTATGTTGTTAAAGCAGGACCCGATGTAGAGATACTTGCTACGTATAACGAACACATTGTTACAGTTAGACAAGGTAACTATCTAGCAACAGCTTTTCATCCTGAATTAACAGATGATAATCGGATGATTGCTTATTTTGTTCAGATGGTTAAGAAAGCTGTAGCAAGTACTTAACACTAGTAAACCTGATGAGACATAACTCAAATGCTTTTTCTTTGCATGTAGGAGTTTTATAATCAGAATAAGACCGAACGAATTCGAATGCTAGTTAAAGGTGGTTATCCCGGAAGTTAGATTTTTCACTTTAACTTCCAGGGGACGGTACCATTGCTTCGAATTATCGTTCGGTTTTTTGATTAGCGTACTATGTCTGAGCCTTTTTTTATTCTCTTTTTGGTTGTCAACACCTTGCTCCATTACATTCGCTTCAACATGTTGGGCGATAGGATATGGTAGCTGTAGCAAAAAATGTTCTTCCAGATACATCTTTGGCATTATGGACGACAACAAACGAGGGATGGGGGTGCGCAGTTGCAAAAAAATGATAGTTGCATATACATAAAAAATCAGCTATGATGTAATATAATACCTATATAAAACGATGTTGACAGGAAATAGTAGTAGTTTATCTTCTTAAAGAGAATCGATGGTTGGTGTGAATCGATATTAGATAGCTATGAATCCATCCTTGAATTGGTTTATGGAATTCTTTGGATAGTAAGTAAACCCGGTGACGTACCGTTAAAACGATAAGCCGGAAGAGATTTCTCTTCAATCAGGGTGGCAACGCGGGAATTTTACTCTCGTCCCTATTTCATTAGGGACGGGAGTTTTTTGATTTTTATTTATTAGACATAACTAAGGAGGACAATTGTAATGCTAGACATGAAATTTTTACGAAACAATTTTCAAGAAGTGAAAGCAAAATTAACCCATCGTGGCGAAGATTTATCAGAGCTGGATCGTTTTGAGGACCTTGACGAAAACCGGCGTAAGCTTATAGCTGAAACAGAACAGCTGAAGGCAAAGCGAAATGAAGCATCGAAACAAATATCTGTATTAAAAAGAGAAAAGAAAGATGCAGAGCCAGCTATCAAGGAAATGCGCGAGGTTGGTGAAAAGATTGCTATACTGGATAAAAATTTAAAAGAAATCGAGGAACAATTGGGGCAAATTATGCTATCCATTCCAAACATTCCACATGAAAGTGTACCTGTTGGTGAAGATGAAGATGATAACATTGAAGTGCGTCAATGGGGCGAACGTCCAAACTTTGCTTATGAAGCTCAACCACATTGGGATATCGCAACAAATTTGGGTATATTGGATTTTGAACGTGCAGGGAAAGTGACTGGCAGCCGTTTTGTATTCTACAAAGGCTTAGGGGCACGCTTAGAGCGTGCTTTATGGAATTTTATGATGGATCTACATGCGGATGAACATGGTTATGAGGAAATGATTCCACCATATATGGTAAATCGTACAAGTATGACCGGAACAGGACAGCTGCCGAAGTTCGAGGAGGATGCATTTAAATTAGTTGATTGGGATTACTTTATGGCACCAACCGCGGAAGTACCAGTAACGAATTATCATCGGGATGAAATCTTATCTAGTGATGACTTGCCAAAAAAATATGCCGCATTTAGTGGGTGCTTCCGTTCTGAAGCAGGATCAGCAGGTAGAGATACTAGAGGATTGATTCGCCAGCATCAATTTAATAAAGTGGAGCTTGTTCATTTTGTTAAACCAGAAGAATCTTATGAAACATTGGAAATGTTGACTGGACATGCAGAAAAAGTATTACAGTTATTAGAGCTACCATATCGTGTTATGAGCATGTGTACTGGTGATCTAGGTTTTACAGCAGCAAAAAAATATGATATTGAGGTTTGGATCCCTAGTCAAAACACGTATCGTGAAATTTCTTCTTGTTCTAATTTTGAGGATTTCCAAGCTAGGCGAGCGGGGATACGATTCCGTAGAGATGTAAAAGCTAAACCGGAATTCGTGCATACGCTCAATGGTTCTGGTCTAGCGATTGGTCGTACTGTTGCAGCAATCCTCGAAAATTATCAGCAAGCAGATGGTACTGTTGAGATCCCTAAAGTATTAAAACCTTATATGGGCGGAAAAGAAGTAATTAAATAGTTTATTCTAAAAGCGTGCCGGAATTATATAAATCGGCACGCTTCTATTTTAGTTGTCGCTGGATGAGGATTAATCTGTGAGCATCAGTGAACTTCAAAGGAACATTAACGAAAAACTGGTGACTTCAAACAATCATCTAGAAAAAATTCTTTTAAACCTCTAAAATGATGTAGACAAAGTGATCAAGGATTGCTACTATATAAATGATAATGATTATCAATTTCATTAGGTTAGATGGTTCTTTTTGATAAGGAAGTGGGAAGAAATATGGCTGCAGAGTCTCGGACATCCGATCTACATACAACAACGAAATCTATTAAATCTAGACCACTGCCAGCAATGATTATTTTAATTGGTGGTATTATCGCAACTATATTTGCTCTGACACTTTCTATTTCTATAGGTGCAGCTGATATTACATTTTCCACTGTATGGGAAGCGATATTTCATTATGATCCAACCAGTACTTCACACTCCATTATTCAGGAACTAAGACTTCCTAGAACCTTAGCTGGAGTTTTAGTTGGTGCATCTTTTGCTGTAGCTGGAGCGATGATGCAAGGGATGACAAGGAATCCATTAGCTGATCCAGGAATATTAGGGATCAATGCAGGAGCGGTCTTTATGGTCGCCATTTGCTTTGCGCTCTTTCCTGGGATGTCTTACAATGGATTAATTCTCTTTTCATTTATAGGTGCAGGTGTAAGTGTCGTTCTTGTATTTGGTATTAGTTCGATGGGAAAAGGAGTAGTAACACCTGTAAAAATAGTGTTAGCTGGAGCTGCTGTAACAGCATTTTTTACAGCTTTAAGTGAAGGTATAGGCATTTATTTCAGTTTAAGTCAGGATTTGGCTTTTTGGTTTGCTGGCGGTATAGCAGGTGTGAAATGGACACAGTTAAAATTAATGTTTCCATGGGTTCTCGGCGCGCTGATTGCAGCTATGCTGTTATCGAAATCAATTACGATCCTAAGTCTTGGTGATGATGTAGCCAAAGGATTAGGACAGCGGACGAAGCTTGTACGTGCAGCAGGCTTTATTATCGTGTTGTTAATAGCTGGAGTTGCTGTCGCAGTTGCTGGTCCAATAGGTTTTGTTGGCTTAATTGTTCCGCATATTGCCCGCTTTTTTGTTGGAGTTGATTATCGGCTTATTATTCCATGCTCAGCTGTGATAGGCGGCTTTCTTACTTGTATAGCAGATATAGGTGCGCGTATGATTAATGCACCACAAGAAACGCCAATTGGTGCGTTATTTGCTTTAATTGGTGTTCCATTCTTCCTTTATGTTGCTAGAAAAGAAAGGAGGAATCTGTGATGCGCTCTATAGGAATACGGTCCGAAGATGAACGAACAAGAAAACGGATTCTTATATTACTTATATTTATTGTTTTAATTGTGCTTACTTTTGTTATTAGTGTTAATATTGGCGCGATCCGTTTATCCCCTTCTGAATTGCTACAAACAATCATTGGAAATGGGACCGCCCAGCAAGAATTGATTTTATTTGAATTTAGACTTCCACGAATTATCATCTCTATGTTAGTTGGTGCGGGGCTAGCAGTTTCCGGCTGTATTTTGCAAGGAGTAGCACGTAATCCTTTAGCAGAGCCGGGAATATTAGGGATAACTACAGGTGCAGGACTAATGGTAGTTTTAGCATTAGCATACTACCCAGTTGGCGAAAGTATACCCGTTGGTCTACTGCCGTTTCTATCCTTAATTGGTGGCATTAGTACGGCGATTATTATTTACATGCTAGCTTACGATAGGCATAATGGCTTGTTACCTAATCGTCTGGTGTTAAATGGAATTGCGATAGCAGCTGGATTAAATGCAATTCTATTAGTTGTCTCCTTACAACTTCCAGAACAAAAGTATGATGTGTTAGCAGTTTGGATGGCAGGAAGGATTTGGGGGGCTGAATGGCGCTTCGTATTTACGCTATTACCATGGATGATTATTCTATTACCATATATCTTTTTGAAAGCACGAACGCTTGATGTCTTAACTTTTGGTGATGAAGTGGCTACAGGGCTAGGGGTTTCCGTGGAGAAAGAGCGATTAAAGGTAGTCGCTGCTTCGGTTGGATTAGCTTCTGCTTGTATATCTGTTAGTGGAGGCATCGCCTTTGTCGGCTTAATAGGCCCACATCTAGCAAGAAAATTAATTGGACCAAATCACCGTTTTCTATTACCGTTATCTGCTGTTGCAGGGGCTCTACTATTACTTGCTGCAGATACTATTGGAAAAGCAATTTTACAGCCATCTGAAATACCCGCCGGAATTGTAGTTGCAATTATTGGAGCACCATATTTTCTATATTTGTTGAGTAAATCGTAAGGTTAATAAAAAATGAAAAAGAAAAGAGGATTATAGATGAAATTTTCACGGATACTTCCATTCAGTTTCTGTTTATTAATAATTTTTCTGCTAGCAGCTTGTGGAGATAGTGATAAAGAAGAAAAAGCAGAGAACAGTAAAGCGGATGATACAAAACAATCAGAGGAACAAGCTGAGCAAACACGTGTATATGAAAGTCCAAATGGAGAGGTAGAAATTCCGGCAAATCCAGAACGAGTTTTAGTCGCTGATCAGGATTATGTTGGTTATGCATTAGCTCTAGGAGTAACACCAATTGCAACTACTGGCTGGATATTTGATTCCCCATATTTTAAAGATCAATTATCTGATACGAAAAATGTAGGAGATAAAACGTCAATTAGCATAGAAGAGGTAATTGCACTTAAACCGGACTTAATTATTACGTATTCAGAAGATAAATATGAACAGCTTGCAAAAGTCGCTCCTACTGTGTTAATTCCTTTTGGTACTTATAATTATCGAGAAATGCTTACTGAATTCGGAAAAATATTAAATAAAGAGGAAGCAGTAAAGGCCTATTTTGCTACCTTCGATGAGAAAGTAGAAGAAAAGAAAAAAGAAATAGCAGATGTCATTGAGAACGATGAAAAAGTCGTTATTATTGAACTTGCTGAAAAAGAAATATACTTGTTTGGTGAGTCTTACGGAAGAGGCGGAGAAATTATTTACAATCAACTTGGTTTGAGTGCTCCGGAAAAGGCTGCTGAAGAAGCAAAAGATGAAGGTTGGGCAAGTATTTCATTAGAAGCTGTGCCCGAATTTCTAGAAGAAGCCGATCATATATTCATTGGTGTAAGAGAATCAGAAAATGGAGATACAGAAGAACGGAAGTCAGATGTTACCTCGTTAACAATGTGGGAAAACTTACCTGCAGTTAAAAACGGGAATGTTTATGATTATAAAGTCCAAAATATGTATTTTTCCGATCCAATTGCATTAAGTCATCAATTAGATTTCATTGTTGATAAATTAAAATCAGAATAAATAGGATTGTGATATGCTCCCCTTAAGGTAGACAGATTAAAAAATAAAAACCTGTATCTACATGAAGGGGAGTTTTTTATTGTTTCTTCATTCTTTTGTCTCAGCATCTTTTTTAAAAGTTAAGAAAGTATAAAATCAGTACAATGACTGCGTTAAGCGAAGTAGTTATTTTGAAATGTTTGATGTATATTGGCAATGCTCCGACTAATTACTTCGCTTTCCGTGGGCACGGCCTCAACTAACTTTGCAAAGAAGAACACGTTGCAAA
>NZ_JAWDHA010000045.1:0-34384 GCF_034190895.1 Virgibacillus sp. M23
GTTGTAGAGCCTGATAATAGCGAAGGCCGGCCACTTCAACTCCTGTGGGAAATGTTTGACCTGAAGATCCACTTTTTTGAGCGGGTTTTGCTAAAAAAGTTAGCTGAAGGACAAACCCCACGGAAAGAGAAGTGGGCAGCCGGAGTGGTGGTCAAGCAGTAGCTATTATTCCATAATAGCTACTAGAGGAAGCGTAAATCTGAGCATGTAGTGATAAGGACTGAGCGAATTTTGCTCAGTTTTTCTAATTTGCAGAACATATGCAATTGCTTATACGGAAAATATCTTATTAAATTGGAAGTTATATTGTACAAGGAGGGTTACTTGCGTAAATACATTCGTATGATATATATTGAAATTACTTTGTGAAGTGGGTAAGATAAATATTGATGTCAATTTAAAAATCGGGGGAAAAGGAATGTATTGGTATTACTTAATTGCTCTATTCATTATCGGCTTGGATCAACTAACAAAATGGATGATTGTTCGATCAATGGAACTTGGAGAACAAATCACGGTTATTAATAATTTCTTCTACATAACATCTCATCGTAATACTGGAGCAGCATGGGGGATTTTAGAAGGCCAGATGGTGTTCTTTTATATTGTAACAGCTATTGTTGTAGTAGGTGTTATCTATTACATGCAAAAACACGCGAAGGAGAGTAAGACCTTAGCAGTTTCGCTTAGTCTTGTATTAGGTGGGGCAATTGGTAATTTCATTGATCGTCTATTTCGTCAGGAAGTGGTTGATTTCTTTGATTTTATTATTTTCGGCTATGATTTCCCAATATTTAATGTAGCTGATTCTAGTTTAGTTATTGGTGTAGGTTTAATAATCATTGCAATGCTTATCGATGAAGCAAAGAAAGGAAAAGCAAAATCATGAAACCGTTAGAGCATACTATAACAGAAGAACAACATCGCGTTCGTATTGATAAAGTATTAGCTGATCTAAACAAAGATATGTCCAGATCACAGGTACAAACTTGGATAACACAGCAACTTGTTTTAGTAAATGGAGAAGTGGTCAAAGCTAATTATAAATGTCAATTGGGTGACCATATAGAATGGTCCATTCCTAAAGCAGAACCATTACAATTAGCTCCTGAGGCTATTGAATTAGATATAATTTATGAAGACAGTGATTTATTAGTCGTAAATAAACCAAAAGGAATGGTTGTTCATCCATCTGCAGGTCATCAACATGGTACACTTGTTCATGCGCTGCTATATCATTGTGAAGATCTATCAGGAATTAATGGAATAGAACGTCCAGGAATTGTCCACCGGATTGATAAAGATACGAGTGGTTTGTTAGTCGTGGCAAAAAATGATCAAGCACATCAGCACTTATCTAAGCAATTAGCGAATAAGGATATAAAAAGAAAATATCATGCTATGGTTCACGGCAATATTCCACATGAAAAAGGATTAATTGATGCACCGATTGGTAGAGATCCAAAAGATCGACAAAGAATGGCTGTTGTGGAAAATGGGAAGCCTGCGGTTACTCATTTTCAAGTTATAGAACAATTTTCCGATTATACACATATTGAATGTCAATTAGAAACGGGAAGAACACATCAAATACGTGTTCATATGAAATATATTGAATACCCGTTAGTTGGTGATCCAAAGTACGGTCCAAGAAAAACGATAGATGTAAACGGACAAGCTCTCCACGCAAAGGAGATCGCGTTTACACACCCAACCACTAAAGAATGGATGCATTTTGAAGTAGATTTACCTGATTATTTCCAAGAGTTGATTGACTACATTCGTAAAATGTATTGACAATCAAACCATGGTTTGTAATAATAAAACAGACGAATAAATATGATCCTTTAACTATAGCCCCGTGAGGCTAAAAAGGTTACGGAAATTGATGCAACATCGGAATCCAAATCCCTTTTCCTCATGGAGAAAAGGGATTTTTGTGTGCAATTTAACATATAAACATGTTGGGTCTAACCCAAATTTTTCTTATGATTGGTTGGTGGAAAAATGAAAAAGAAAACGGATATTTTAGATAAGCCGGCAATAAACAGAGCCTTAACAAGAATTGCTCATGAAATTCTAGAAAAAAACAAAGGTGGGGACGACCTTGTACTTGTAGGAATAAAAACAAGGGGTGTTCCACTGACCAAACGATTACAGGAGAAAATTAAACAAATTGAAACGATCGAAGTGCCAATCGGTGAATTGGATATCACCTTATATCGTGACGATTTAGATAAGGCCACGGAAGGTGAAGACCCGGATTTAAAGGAAACAAATATTCCAGCAGATATAACTGGAAAAAAAGTTATATTATTAGATGACGTTCTTTTTACTGGGAGAACTGTGCGAGCAGCGATGGATGCTGTTATGGACTTAGGAAGACCTTCGCAAATTCAGCTCGGCGTCTTGGTCGATCGTGGCCATCGCGAACTACCCATTCGAGCAGACTATGTAGGGAAAAATATTCCGACATCAGAAAAAGAGATTATTATGGTTCAATTAGAAGAAATCGATGGAAAAGAAGATACTGTTTCGATATATGAAAAATAGGAATTAACCTTCTTTAGAAAGTAAATGAATAAAAACTGTATACGAAACCTTTAATCAGATACGAGAGATCTGAAAGGTTGCCCAGACCTACGTGTGTTCTTCTCTACACGTATACCTCTTTGCGACCTTTAGGCAAAGAGGTTTTTTTATGAAAATTAAAAATATGCATGGATAAGGAGGAACTATGCGACATTTTTTTTCTGTGAATCAGTTAAAGGAAGATGAAATTATTCGCGTTTTACATCAGGCAGAACAATTACGGTTACAGCAACAATCATTTACGAAGCAATTATTCGCTGCGAATTTATTCTTTGAGCCCAGTACGAGAACAAAAATGAGTTTTATAGTTGCTGAGCGTAAATTGGGCATGGACGTGCTTGATTTTCATGCTGATTATTCTAGTACACAAAAAGGTGAATCATTATACGATACGGCAAAAACATTCGAAGCTATAGGTGCTAACCTATTAGTTATTCGACATCAAGCAGATTATTGGATGAATGAATTGAAGAATCAACTTAGTATCCCAATTATTAATGCAGGAGCTGGTAAAGCAGAGCATCCAACGCAGTGTATGCTTGATTTACTAACAATCTATCAGGAATTCCAACAATTCCATGGGATTAAAGTTGTTATTGCAGGTGATATATTGCATAGCAGAGTGGCAAATTCCAATGCACATACATTACGTAGGCTTGGAGCAGAGGTGTATTTTGCTGCTGCTGACGGTTGTAAAGATAACAATCTTGATTTCCCTTATCTGTCCATCGACGAAGCAGTAGAATGTTGCGATGTTCTTATGCTATTACGCATTCAGCATGAAAGACATCGGGAAATTTTCATAAACAACAAAGACTACTTAAGAAAATATGGATTAACAAAGGAACGGGAAAGGAAAATGCATCCGAAAGCAATTATTCTACATCCCGCACCAATTAACCGAGGAGTAGAGATTGATACGGAATTAGTAGAATGCGAACGTTCTAGAATTTTCAAACAAATGAACAACGGTGTGTATACACGTATGGCCATTATTAAAAAACTATTGCAGGAACGGGGGATTATCCATGAAACGATTGCTGAAAAACGTAAAAAAACTGTCATCAACGGGTGAACTAGAGAGCTGTGAGCTTCTCATTGAAGGTACATCTATTACAAAAATAGCTTCTAGGATAACGGAGAGAGCTGATCAAATTATTGATGGAAAAGGGAATCTATTGGCTCCAGGTTTTATAGATGTGCACATCCACTTACGAGAACCTGGTGGTGAACATAAGGAAACGATTTTTACAGGTACTAATGCTGCTGCTAAAGGTGGATATACGACTGTTTGTGCAATGCCAAATACGAATCCAGTACCAGATAATACGACTACTATTCAAAATATATTAGAAAGTATAAAAGCAGAAGCTGTGGTTCGTGTTCTTCCATATGCTGCCATAACAAAAAAACTGCAAGGTAAAGAACTAGTTGATATAAAAGAAATAGCCCAAACAGACATTTTTGCTTTCACAGACGATGGTGTGGGCGTTCAAACGGCGGATCACATGCTTCAGGCTATGAGGGAAGCAAAGGCATGTAATAAAGTAATCGTTGCTCATTGTGAAGATAATTCTATTGTCTATGGTGGTGTGATGCATGATGGTGAAGTTAGCAAACGTATGCAGATGCCAGGCATTCCAGCTTTGAGCGAATCGGTACAAATTGCAAGAGATGTACTGCTAGCTGAAGCAACTGGATGTCATTATCATGTATGTCACGTTAGTACAAAGGAGTCTGTCCGAATTATTCGCGATGCGAAGCGGGCGGGAATTCATGTAACAGCTGAAGTAACGCCACATCATTTATTACTTAATGAGTCGGCAATCACAACAGATGATGCGAATTTTAAAATGAATCCTCCTTTACGTGCAAAGGAAGATCAGCAAGCCTTATTAGAAGGATTGTTGGATGGCACAATTGATTTTATTGCAACAGATCATGCACCACATGCGAAGGAAGAAAAAGAACGTGGTTTTCTAGAGGCGCCATTTGGGATTGTCGGACTAGAAAATGCATTTTCTTTGCTCTATACATACCTTGTTCAAACAGGGAAAATTACACTCAAACAGCTTATCGATTGGCTAACGATCAAGCCGGCAGAAATATTTCAACTACCATACGGCAAGCTCGATGTTGGTAGTGTCGCAGACTTAACTTTAATAGATTTGAAAAAGTCATTAACCATTGATAAAGAAACGTTTTATTCAAAAGGTAAAAATACACCTTTCCATCAATGGGAGGTTACAGCTATTCCAGTTTTAACAATTTCGGAAGGAAACATAGTCTATGAGGAGGATCTAAAATGACGAAACGACAGCTTATATTAGAAGATGGATCGGTATTTGTTGGTGAAAGGTTTGGAAGCGAACAAGAAACAACTGGAGAAATTGTCTTTAACACAGGGATGACTGGTTATCAAGAAATTATAACAGATCCTTCGTATTGTGGTCAGATTGTCATGATGACATATCCACTGTCGGGGAATTACGGCATCAATCGAGATGATTTTGAAACGGTAACACCGTTTATTCATGGTTTTATTGTGAAAGAAGTTGCTGACTATCCTTCTAATTTTCGTAATGAGGAGACGTTAGATCATTACTTAAAAGCGAATGGTATACCTGGAATTTCTGGTATTGATACACGAAAGTTAACAAAGATTATTCGAAAATATGGAACGATGAAAGCTAAAATTGTGAATGCAGAAGTCCAGCCAGAAAAAGTTATCTCCCAGCTTAAAGGAATAACATTGTCGAGAAATCAGGTTTCACAAACATCAACGATTAAACCGTATGTGGTTCCTGGAAGAGGGAAACGAGTGGTAGTGGTTGATTGTGGTATGAAGCATGGAATTCTTCGTGAACTAACAAAACGTGATTGTCATATTACGGTCGTTCCTTATAACTATAGCGCAGAAAATATAGTACGTATCAAACCAGATGGCATTATGCTTACGAATGGTCCAGGAGATCCAAAAGATGTTCCAGAAACAATCAACATGATTAGACAGGTAATTGGCAAAATCCCGGTTTTTGGTATTTGCTTAGGACACCAATTATTAGCACTTGCATGTGGAGCAGATACAGAAAAAATGAAGTTCGGTCATCGTGGATCTAACCATCCAGTAAAGGATATCCGAACGAATCGAACATATATTACATCCCAGAATCATAGCTACGCTGTAAAACAAGCATCTTTAATACAAACGGATTTAAAGCTTACACAAATTGCGCTTAACGATAATACCGTAGAAGGAATTGAACATTCTATTTACCCCGCTTTCTCTGTACAGTATCATCCAGAAAGCTCACCAGGGCCAGAAGATACAAGTTATTTATTTGATTCATTCTTAAAAATGATGGAGCAGGTAAAAAAGGAGGAAAAGGTATATGCCTAAAAACACTTCAATAAAAAAGATTTTAGTAATAGGCTCTGGACCGATTGTTATTGGCCAGGCGGCAGAGTTTGATTATTCGGGAACACAGGCTTGTCAAGCATTAAAAGAAGAGGGATATACCGTATTATTGGCCAATTCTAATCCAGCAACGATTATGACGGATCATACGGTAGCTGATAAGGTCTATATGGAACCTCTAACGGTTGAATTTTTAACAAAAATTATTCGCACAGAACAGCCAGATGCTTTATTACCAACACTTGGTGGTCAAACAGGACTGAATTTGGCAGTAGCGTTGAACGAAACAGGCATATTAGCTGAATATCATGTAGATTTATTAGGAACATCCTTAGAGGCTATTCAAAAGGCAGAGGATCGTGAGAAATTTAGAAATTTAATGAATGAATTGGCTGAACCGGTTCCAGCTAGTCAGATTGTCAACACGGTGGAACAGGCTTGTGCGTTTGCGGAGGAAATTGGTTATCCAGTCATTGTTCGACCAGCCTATACGTTAGGTGGCACAGGTGGTGGAATGTGTAATAGTGAAATAGAATTAAAAGAAATTGCACGAAATGGTCTGGCTTTATCGCCTGCTAGTCAATGCTTGATTGAGAAGAACATAGCAGGATTTAAGGAAATTGAATACGAAGTGATGCGAGATAAAAATGATCAAGCCATTGTCGTGTGTAATATGGAAAATGTTGATCCAGTAGGCATTCATACAGGGGATTCCATCGTTGTTGCACCTTCTCAAACATTAAGTGATCGCGAGTATCAGCTATTACGAAATGCCTCGCTAAAAATTATTCGGGCATTAGAAATTGAAGGAGGATGTAATGTCCAGCTTGCAATAGATCCTAATAGCTTTCAATATTACATTATTGAAGTAAATCCAAGAGTTAGTAGATCCTCAGCACTTGCGTCGAAAGCTACAGGCTATCCAATTGCTAAAATGGCCGCTAAAATTGCTGTTGGTTTAACACTGGATGAGATTATTAACCCGATAACCGGCAAAACCTATGCATGCTTTGAACCAGCACTTGACTACGTTGTGTCAAAAATTCCTCGATTTCCGTTTGATAAGTTTACTGCAGGCGATCGCTATTTAGGAACACAGATGAAAGCTACAGGGGAAGTAATGGCAATAGGTCGTAACTTTGAAGAATCATTGTTAAAGGGCATTCGCTCACTAGATATTGGAACAGAGCAATTATGGCTAGCCAATTTAGAATGTACAAGTGATGATGAATTAAAACAGCGGTTGCAAAAGGCGGATGATGAAAGGATCTTTGTTTTAGCGGAAGCTTTACGTAGAAAGTTGTCTGTTGACGAGATATTTCAATTAACAAAAATAGATCGATTTTTCTTAAATAAGTTACAGCGTCTCATCATCATTGAAGAGAAATTAAAGCGTAACAAGCAGGAACCTTCCATGCTTTTAGAAGCTAAGCGCCTTGGGTTTTCCGATGCACATATTGCTCGTTTATGGGAGCAATCAGAGGATGATATATACAACTATCGAATCAAACAAAATGCTTTGCCTGTTTATAAAATGGTCGACACTTGTGCAGCTGAATTTGAATCGGAAACGCCGTATTTTTATAGTACCTATGAAGAGGAAAATGAGTCTATTCAATCTGAGCAGAAGAAAATCCTTGTACTTGGGTCTGGGCCAATTCGGATTGGTCAAGGGATCGAATTTGATTATG
Organism: Virgibacillus sp. M23; assembly: GCF_034190895.1. Lineage (NCBI taxonomy): Bacteria > Bacillati > Bacillota > Bacilli > Caryophanales > Bacillaceae > Virgibacillus > Virgibacillus sp. M23. The sequence continues at coordinate 7,702 of NZ_JAWDHA010000045.1, forward strand.
CGACGGTTCATTCCGTGTTAGCGATCAAGGAGATGGGATATGAAGCCATCATCATGAACAGTAATCCGGAGACTGTTTCCACTGATTTCAGTATTTCAGATAAATTATATTTCGAGCCATTAACATTAGAAGACGTGATGCATGTAATCCAGTTAGAACAGCCAGAAGGTGTTATTGTTCAATTCGGTGGTCAAACTGCCATTAATTTAGCGGCAGGACTTGAACGTCGAGGTGTGAAGATATTAGGGACAAATTTAGAAGCGATTGATCGAGCAGAGGATCGAGACAAATTTGAGCTATTAGTAGATGACTTACAGCTCTTAAGACCACAGGGGAAAACGGTGTTAAATATGGAAAAAGCGAGAGAGGTAGCTAACACGATTGGTTACCCTGTGTTAGTAAGACCTTCTTATGTCATTGGTGGAAGTAGAATGGAGATTGTTTATAATGACCATGAATTAGAATCATATCTTGCTAAGACAGATCATGTTGCAGACTCTCATCCAATCTTAATTGACAAATATATTACCGGTATGGAGGTAGAAGTTGACGCGATAAGTGATGGCGATACGGTTATCATCCCGGGTATTATGGAGCATATTGAACGTGCCGGTGTTCACTCTGGTGATTCAATAGCCGTGTATCCACCCCAACGAATAAGTGAATCTGTGAAACAAAAATGTTTGGATGCAGCTACTCGTATTGCCTATGCGCTTCAAGTTAAGGGGCTGATTAACATTCAATTCATTGTTTGTGATCAAGCGGTATACGTACTTGAAGTAAACCCAAGAGCAAGTAGAACAATTCCATTCTTAAGTAAGATCACTGGTGTAACGATGGCAAATATTGCTACGAAATGTATACTTGGGGAAAAGCTTCAGGAGATGGGCTACGTAACGGGAATCTTACCTGAAGACGATCAAGTATCCGTTAAAGTACCTGTGTTCTCGTTTGAGAAGCTTCGTAGTGTTGATACCATTTTAGGTCCAGAAATGAAGTCTACTGGTGAAGCCATCGGTTATGATAAGACATTAGAAAAAGCATTATATAAAGGGCTTATCGCATCAGGAATTAAATTACCACAAGAGGGAGCAGTGCTATTAACGGTTGCTGATAAAGATAAACAGGAGATGCTTGGAAATGCAGAGCGATTTCATCAATTAGGCTTTCAATTATACGCTACCGAAGGAACTGCAGCTTATATTCGAGATGCTGGAATACCAGTTACTAAAGTAGAAAAAATTGGTGCAGAGAAACCAAATGTCCTTTCGATTATTGAAAATGGGGAAGTACAATATGTAATCAATACGTTAACTTCAGGACAGCAGCCACGTTCAGATGGATTTAGAATTCGTAGAGAATCTGTGGAACATGGCATTGCTTGTTTAACAAATTTAGATACTGCAAATGCAATCCTTAATGTAATAGAATCTATGACATTTCAAGCTAAACCGATGCAGCAAAAAGAGGTTGTCATCTTATGATGCGTAAAGAGAACATGGTTATTTTAAAGAAAAGCCCCATAGCGCAAGATACCATCGAAATGGTGCTTGAGAACAAATATATAAGCAATACAGCAGTGCCTGGACAATTTTTGCACCTACAGTTGAAAGGGCATATGCTAAGACGCCCAATATCTATATCTCAGGTTGATGAACATGCGGAAACAGTCACGATTCTTTTTAAAGTTGTTGGTAGTGGTACGAAAGAATTAGCTTCCTATCCCATTGGAAATTCCATCGATGTACTTGGTCCAAGCGGAAATGGTTTTCCGCTTGAACCTAAAGCTAATTCAACAATTCTTATTATAGGAGGCGGTATCGGTGTACCTCCACTCTACTATTTGGCACGAAAATTAAAAGAGCAACAGGTGAATATTGTCTCTGTATTAGGCTTCCAAACCAAAGAGAGTGTGTTCTATGAAGAAAAATTTGCTGAACTCGGTCGGACAATTATTGTAACTAATGATGGCAGTTATGGTAGAAAAGGATTCGTAACCAACGTATTAGACGATGTAAGTAGTATTGATTGTTATTACTCATGTGGACCATTACCGATGTTACAGACTATTACCGCTCAAATGGCAGGAAAACATGGGTATATCTCTTTGGAAGAGAGAATGGGCTGTGGAGTAGGCGCTTGCTTTGCTTGTGTCATTCCTACAGATGATTGCGGAGGCTATAAAAAGATTTGCAAAGATGGTCCTGTATTTCCTGCACAGGAGGTGCAACTAGTATGAGCTTGGCGATTGAATTACCTGGTTTATCATTAAAAAATCCAATTATGCCTGCTTCGGGATGCTTTGGGTTTGGTAGAGAATATAGTCAATTTTATGACTTGAACAAATTAGGTGCCATCGTTATGAAAGCTGCCACAATGGAACCTAGATTTGGGAACCCAACTCCACGAGTCGCCGAAACAGCAGCTGGGATGTTGAATGCCATTGGATTACAGAACCCTGGTGTTAGTAGCATTATAGAAAATGAAGTGCCTTTTTTAGCAAGCTTCTCCACACCAATCATCGCAAATATTGCTGGTAGTACGTTAGAAGAATACGTAGAAGTAGCAAAAGCATTTAATGAAGCAGGTGACGTTACTGCCTTAGAACTGAATATTTCCTGCCCAAATGTTAAGGAGGGCGGGATCCAGTTTGGAACAGATCCAAAGATGGCAGCAAAGGTAACAGAACGTGTTAAAAAGGCAAGTAATCTACCTGTCTATGTTAAACTCTCACCAAATGTATCAGATATTGGGACAATGGCAAAAGCAGTAGAATTAGCTGGAGCCGATGGGTTATCGATGATAAATACACTTACTGGAATGCAAATGCATTTATCTGCAAAACGTCCTTTACTGGCAAATAAAACGGGAGGGTTATCTGGACCAGCAATTAAACCAGTAGCGATACGAATGATTTATGAAGTAAAAAAGCAAGTCAATATTCCAATAATTGGGATGGGAGGAGTAGTAAACGCGGAAGATGCTCTTGAGTTTTTATTAGCGGGAGCTAGTGCGGTGGCTGTAGGTACGGCAAATTTTCAAAACCCTTATGTCTGTATAGAAATTATCGAACAACTACCAAAAACATTAGCTGCGTATGGTTTTAATTCCGTAAATGATGCAATTGGAAAGGGGATATGTTCATGAAGACACCAATATATCTTGCATTGGATTTTCCCAATTGGGAACAAACGAAAACGTTTCTTGAACAAAATGATTTACATGGTGTACCAGTAAAGGTTGGTATGGAGTTATTTTATAAAGAAGGGCCCATCCTTATCGAACGATTAAAAGAAAATGGACATGCTATCTTTCTTGATCTAAAGCTTCATGACATTCCAACAACGGTGATGCGTGCTATGGAAAATATTGCTAAGCTGGAAATAGATATGGTAAATGTTCATGCCCTTGGAGGCAGTGAGATGATCAAACTGGCCAAGGAAGGGCTTATAAATGGCAATCCAAATTTCCAAACGAAATTGCTCGCAGTAACCATTCTAACCTCGATGGATCAATCGATAATGAATCAGGAAATGCTACTTTCAGGTGATGTAGAAGCAAATGTCCTTCATTTTGCAACGTTTGCTAAACAGTTTGGGGCTGACGGAGTTGTCTGTTCTGTACTTGAGGCGAAGGCTGTGAAGGAACAATGCGGGACTTCGTTTCTAACCGTAACTCCAGGAATTAGGCTCACTAATACCGATAATAATGATCAAAAACGAATTGCAACACCTTCTTTCGCCAGAGGTAACGGGTCAGACTTTATTGTTGTGGGTAGAACCATTACAAAAGCAGATAATCCAAATAAAGCATATAAACAATTAAAAGAGGAGTGGAAAAATGCAGGAGCATGACCACATCGTACGTGAATTACTAAGAATCAAAGCTGTACAAATAAAAACAGATGGGTATTTTACTTGGACTTCTGGTATACAGTCGCCAATTTACTGTGATAATCGTCTAACCATGTCTTATCCTGAAGTACGCAAACAGATTACCACATCCTTTATTAAACGAATGAATGATTTGCAAATAAAGCCTGATATGATTGCTGGATGTGCTACTGCTGGAATACCACATGCAGCTTGGTTAGCAGATGAATTAAACCTACCGATGATCTATGTTCGATCAAAACCAAAAGGTCATGGAAAAGGTAATCAGATTGAAGGCGAATTAGAGTCTGGTAAACAGGTGCTTGTTATTGAGGACCTCATTTCCACTGGTGGTTCTTCGATTGAAGCTGCGCAAGCAATTGAAAAAAATGGTGGAAAGGTTTGTTCTGTATTTGCTATTTTCACCTATGGATTAGCTACTGCAGAAACAGCTTTTACTGAAGCGGGTTTTTCCCACCATACCATTACGGGCTTTGATCAATTAGTGAATGCGCTACTATTAGATAAAGAAATTACAGAAAATGAAAAGCAAAAGTTATTAAAATGGAGAGAGGACTTGGGGAAAATCAATAGTCGTTTTAATAGCTAAAGTGTTCCTTATGTTATAAGTCTAACATATTGTTAATTGATTGCAGAAAGGGTTAGGGACGAACCTAAAATAGTTAACTCAAAAGCCGTGAAACAAAAATAAATGTTGATACGAAGCGCGGTCAAAGGACATAGACTCCCACGGGTACGGCCTCAGCTACTTTGGTAAAGAAAAACACGTGGATCTTCGGACTCGTGCTGTTTTCGCTGGATAAGGAAGGCTTCAGCAGGGATACATCGTAGCAGAAAAAGCGTTCTTTTTCAAGGAGTCTCGTATATTTTAGGTGCTATATTAATTATTTTATCAAAGAACGAATGATAATTAATTTGAAATAATTTTCATTCGTTTTTGATTGTTTCTTCATTACTTTTGTCTCAGCCTCTCTTACTGCCAGTTATAGGCTATATGCGGGATAAAAAGGTCTTTAGGCCTTTCTTATAAGTTAAGAAAGTATAAAATCAGTGCAATGACTGCGTTAAGCCAAGTAGTTATTTTGAAATGTTTGATGTATATTGGCAATGCTCCGACTAATTACTTCGCTTTCCGCGGGCACGGCCTCAACTAACTTTGCAAAGAAGAACACGTTGCAAAGTGGATTTTCGGCTCGCGCTAATCCCGCAGGAGTCTACGTAATTAGTCTCCGCTATGAGAAGGTGCAACAATTCTTGTCATAAGTAATAGGTTGACTTTTTTTACAATGGGTAAAGTGAAAATCGCTATCCGTGAGTATAAAAGCAGCTGTGTTACTTCATGCTAGCGTTGTAAGGCCGGCCACTTCAACTCCTGTGGGAATTGTTTGACCTGAAGATCCACTTTTTTGAGCGGGTTTTGCTCAAAAAAGTTAGCTGAAGGACAAACCCCACGGAAAGGGAAGTGGGCAGCCGGAGTGTTGGTCAAGCAAAGTAGCTATTATTCCATAATAGCTACTAGAGGAAGCGTAAATCTGAGCATTTAGTGATAAGGACTGAGCGAATTTTGCTCAGTTTTTCCTATAGGGTTAGGTTGTATAATCGTTGCTGGGATCTTTTGTTATTATAAAATTAAAAGTATGAGTCTACCGCTTGAACTAAGGCTTCATACGTGTGGTAATCTAGTAACATATAAGATTAGAGCTTACAAGATAAATGAAATGAACTATTTTTATTGGTACTTCTGTTTGTATTTCTCTTTGATACGTAAATAATTATCTTAATCATTTATTTTCTATTAATGCGAACCACTCATCAATAAAAAAACGCTGCACGGATCCTTGATCTAACTGAATCTTATAATACGCTTTTATCTGCTCATCTGCCTCTTTAATAAAATGATAGACTTTTTGTTTATCTTCTGGATGATCCAAGGTTCGATTTATCCACTCGGTATATGACAACTCTTTCTTCCGTACGTTTTCTTTTACGGTGTGTAATCCATAGCTGTCTAACAGCTGTTTCCATTCGAAGATAGGCAAGCATCGTACATGACTAAAATCACGCATACCTTCTAATTGATTGATGAAATTAGCATAGACAGATTGTCTTGGTGCAATATTATCAATAAATAAAAATGTACCATTTGTCTTTAATACACGCTTTACTTCTTGAATGAATTTTTCAGGGTGAGGAAAATGGTGAGCAGCAGTCCTACAGGTAATAATATCAAATGTGTTATTCAAAAACGGTAAGCTTTCTGCATCCGCAAGAATGTAATCAATGTTATGAATATCTTGAAGGTAATTTTTCGTGTTTTCTAGCATTTCTTTCGTTAAGTCCGTTGCATATACCCTCTCAACGAAAGGGGATAACTGTTTTGCTACATGACCACCACCGGTAGCAATATCCAGCAGTTTCATACTTGTTTCCAGCTCTAGCCAATCCTTCATTAAGGATAAATCACTTCCCCGTGCATGTGTAGCACTTGTAATATATGCTTGTTTGTTTTTAGCAAAAGATTTTTTTACATTTTCTTTTTCTCTCATACGCTCATCTCCTCATTGATCTGGAAAATATCTGCCAGTGAATGTTGATTGGCTGAATAGATTATTACTTTATCACTAATAGCATATGTATTATAATACAATAAGTAAAATACTTAAATATAATTAAAATGAATAATTATTAGTTATAGGGGGATATAATGAAAATCGATGATTATGAATTATTATTAAAATTGCATGAGATAGGGACAATTAGAGGTACTGCAAAAGCAGTTCTGATCTCACAGCCAGCGGTAACACAACGATTGAAATACATTGAGGAATATTTTGGACATATCATCTTTATCCGAACACCGAAACGGCTAATTCCAACCCCAGAAGGCGAGATAATTCTAGAACATGCTAAAACAGTTATGGCAGGAGAAAGAGCAGTAAAAAATAAATTAGCACAATCAAGTGAGGAAGTTCAAGGCACGCTTTCCATTGCCTGTTCTTCACTGATTAGTCAACGATATCTTCCAGCTATATTGGGTGAATTCACGTCGCTCTATCCTAAGGTAGCAATTGATTTAGTGACAGGAATTAGCGAAGACATTAAGCGTCATCATAAGAATTATCATGTGTGTATTATTCGTGGCGAGAAATTAAAGGAAAGTACATGTATCCGCTTATTTGATGATCCGCTTTATATATTTGATACAGAACCATTTCCTACAGATGCATTAAAAGAGCGCCCGCTTATTTCTTTTAAGTCGGATGACAGTATGCATGAATTGGTTGATAATTGGTTATATGTACAACAGGATAAAATTAAACCAGTTAAAACCATAACAGTGGATCAAATTGAAACATGTAAACAATTTATGAAACAAGGACTAGGAATGGCTGTACTACCTGAAAGTGTTTCTGACTCGATGCGAGATGAATATCCAAACATAGCATTAAAATTAGATGGAGAGGCTGTTTCTAGACATACGTGGGTTTGCTTTCAAGATGGGGTACGCGAGCTCCCGCAGGTGGATCATTTTATTGATGAATTGGTAGAACTATTAACACTTTAATGTTTTATTCACGGTAAAAAAAGATATACCTTAACTAGAATAGAAAAAGGAGTGGTTATGCTATGAGTAATGTTATTTTTACTTCGAAAGCGACAGCAAAAAATGGACGAGACGGTCATGTGAAATCAGATGATGAACTTATTGACCTTAAGCTTGTCAATCCAGCTACGAATAAAAAGGATACGGGTTCTAACCCTGAGCAACTGTTTGCCGCTGCTTACTCATCCTGCTTTGACGGGGCTTTAAATCTAGTTGCCTCCAAAGAAAAAAAGAAAATAGATTCAGAAACAACAGCCGCAGTTAGTTTATTGAAAGATCCGGAAGATAATGGCTTTAAAATTGCAGTAGAATTAACAATTAAAATACAAGGTGTCGATCAGCAAGAAGCTGAAGAGCTTGCAAAGAAGGCGCATCAGGTATGCCCGTATTCAAAAGCTACGAGAGGGAACATTGATGTGACATTACAGCCGCAAGCAGTATAAAAACAATGAAAAGCGAGCTTAAACTTCTCCCTTCTGAGTGCGAAAAACCAATAGGACCGAAAGTTAATAAAAAGGGTGGGATGTTGGAGGAGAGTGCTTTCGAAAACGGTGCTTTTTAAGAGAATGGTGATTCTTCATATACTATTGGGCAGGAGGTCTTACGAAGGATTATTTCCCACAAGCGTCTTTTAATTTGTCGTCATAGGAATAGAGATACCAAAACTGCAACATCGTTTAGAACTAAAATGCCGAACGAATTGGTACCTCCCCCCCGGAAGTTAGAGTGAAAAATATCCGGGGGGATAGCACCCATCCTTTTGAAGGATAGTTCGGCTTTTAGTTTTATAACCTACTTATATTCAGTTCCTTTTAATTATAGCTAACTAGAGAGTTTCGCTATAAATAGGTGACTTATTTTAATTTTTGAATAAGGCTATTACTAGGTGTAACAAACAACGTTTTTTGATTCTCATAAGTTACATAACCGGGCTTTGCCCCATTTGGTTTCTTTACATGACGTACCTTTGTGTAGTCTACAGGCACGGAAGAAGATTGGCGAGATTTACTAAAATAAGCTGCCAGCTGAGCCGCTTCCATTAGAGTTTCGTCACTAGGCTGTTTGTCTCTTATAATGACGTGCGATCCAGGTATATCTTTTGTGTGTAGCCATATTTCATCTCGAGCTGCAAGTTTCATTGTTAAATACTCATTTTGTTTATTATTTTTTCCAACAAGTATTACGGTACCATCAGATGCAGTATATTGTTCCGGTACTGGCTTTTCAGCTTTATTACGCTTTTTCTTTTTCTTCGGTTGTTTTTTGAGATACCCTTCTTCTCTAAGTTCGTCACGAATTTCTTCAATATCAGAACTACTTGCAGATTCAACCTGCTGTTGCAATTGCTCCATATAAGCAATTTCATCCTTCGTTTTTTCAATTTCTATTGTAACGATGCGCTCAGACTTCTTTAATTTTTGATACGTCTTGTAGTAGCTTTGAGCATTTTCACTTGGAGTTTTGTTCGGATTTAATTCAATCGTCAATTCTTTTTGCTCTGGGTCATAGTAGTCAGTCACTGTGACGCTTTGATCACCTGTTGAAATTAAATGTAGGTGTGCCGTTAGTAATTCACCAAGCTTTTGATAATGATCTTTATTTCGGGCCTTCTTTACTGTTTGCTCATGTTTCTTTAATTTTCTCCTGTTCTTTTCTTTTTCGTTTTTAAGAAAGCGATATAAATCTTTAGCTTGTTGTTTAACACGATCGCGTTCCGCTTTTCCAGAATAAAATTGATCTAGCATTTGATTTGTAGTACTAAAATGAATCTGATCACCAGTAAAGTTAGCTAATGGTATAACATGAAAGTCCTCTTTCTTATCATTATATATGGTAGGTCTAAAATTAGATTGAACTATTTGTTTTTGTATTTCATCAAAGACCTTCTGATATGCTTCGATAGATCCAAGCTCTGCTCTTTGAACCATTTCCCTTGCTATAAAAGGTGAGAAACCAACAAGGCTTTGAACAATTTGATTATTGAGCTTACCGGCATTAAAATCAAGCCTTTTAATAAATTGCTCAGAATCTATGGTTAGTGCATTGAGTTTATTTTGCTCGGGTGGAAGCTGATATAGGTGACCAGGTAATAACGTGCGGTGACGATTTTGTGACATAGATATATGTTTAAAACTATCGATAATTTGATTTTCTTCGTCATCAACTAATGTAATATTACTGTGTTTCCCCATTAATTCAATAATAAGTGCTTTGCTTGTTAAATCTCCAATTTCATTTCTTGTTTTTATCGTTAATTGAACAATTCGCTCCATTCCATACTGCTCTATATTTTCTATAATTGCACCTGATAGATGTTTTCGTAATACCATACAAAACATAGGAGGTTCTTTTGGATTTGCAAAACTGTCATTCGTTAAGTGAAATCTAGCATACGTTGGATGAATGGAAAGTAATAAAGTCATGTTTTTTCCTTTACTACGTATGGTAAACAATAATTCACTATCCGTAGGCTGATAAATTTTTGTTATTTTACCAGGAATCATTTCGTTTTTTAATTCTTCTGTTACTGCATGTGTTACGATTCCGTCAAATGGCATATGATCACCTCAAGCGCAATTATAGCATTTTTTAGGACAAGTCTGCATACATATCCCTTAAGGAGCTTTAGATTAAAGGAATACGGTGAGGAACAAGCGCTATAATTTGGAGGAATGCAGGATGAATTGGTATCAATTGGATGTAGAAAATGTAGAAAGAAAATTGCATGTAGCAGCAAATAGAGGATTAAATGAAAAGCAAGTGGAAAAACGAAGGAAGCAATATGGAGCAAATGAATTGGAAGCTCAAAGGAAGACGTCCAAGTGGTTAATATTTTTAAAGCAATTTCAAGATTTTATGGTCCTTGTTTTATTAGCTGCAACATTAGTTGCCGGACTTCTTGGAGAGTATATAGATGCGATAGCAATTATGATTATCGTACTTGTTAATGGATGTATAGGCTATTTTCAGGAACAGAAGGCAGAAAAATCTCTAGAAAAATTAAAAGAACTATCTGCACCGATGGCCAACGTATTACGAAATCAAAAATGGAGTAAGATTCCTTCTAAACAAGTAGTTGTTGGAGATGTTGTCAGAGTCGCAAGTGGAGATCGTATTCCAGCAGATATCCGCATTGTCCAATCAAGCAGCTTAGAAACAGAGGAATCTGCTTTAACAGGTGAATCGTTACCTGTTATGAAGCACGCTACTGCAATTAGAAAAGATAAACTAGATGCCCAGGATCAAGTGAATATGGGGTTTATGGGTACGCTAGTTACAAGAGGTTCAGGAGTTGGAATTGTTGTTGGGACAGGCATGGATACAGTAATGGGGCAAATTGCTTCATTAATGGTAAATACAAAGAAAGTGATGACTCCCCTGGAAAGAAAACTTTCTGAATTAGGAAAAATATTAATTATTGTTGCATTATTTTTAACCGCATTGGTCGTTGTCTTAGGTGTGATGCAAGGACATCCTGTCTACTCCATGTTTCTTGCTGGCGTATCGTTAGCGGTGGCTGCCATTCCTGAAGGATTACCGGCTATTGTTACCGTTGCTTTATCTTTAGGGGTACAGCGAATGATTCGGAAAAAAGCAATTGTTAGAAAATTATCCGCGGTTGAGACACTGGGGTGCGCATCTGTAATTTGTTCTGATAAAACAGGGACGATGACGGAAAACCAAATGACAGTTAAAGAATTATATCTAAACGGGAAGCAACTTTATGTAACTGGTGATGGATATGATATAAGAGGAGATTTCTTTCTAACAAAAGCAAAACTTGATAAAAATTTTCCTAACTTAGAGACGATGTTATTATACGGAATGCTATGTAACCAAGCATCTATTATTGTTAAAAAAGGGAAGCATTATATAGATGGTGATCCAACAGATGGTGCATTACTTGTTGTTGCACGGAAAATGGGATTGACAGTATCTACTGCGGAATCGTATCGAATTATAAAAGAGTTACCCTTCGATTCAGATAGAAAAAGAATGAGTGTAGTTATTGAAGACAGTAATCAACGCCGTTTTCTTATTACAAAAGGTGCGCCTGATGTGCTGCTGCCACGATCGATGTATCATATGGACGAGGATGGAAGACAATTACTGAGAGAAGAAAATAAACAGCAAATTGAGCAAGCAATTAGTGATATGGCAGAAAAAGCTCTAAGGACATTAGCCATTGCTGTTAAGCCCTTATCCAAGCATGACGATCTAGAATCAGCCGTTTTAGAAAAAGAGCTGACTTTTATTGGTTTATATGGAATGATTGATCCCCCAAGAAAAGAAGTGAAATCAGCCATCGAAGAGTGTCGCAATGCAGGAATTAAAACTGTTATGATAACTGGCGATCATGTGAAGACAGCTAAAGCTATTGCTGATAATTTACAAGTACTACCGGAAAATGGGAGAGTGTTAGAAGGACAGCAATTGAATGAAATGTCAACAGATGAGTTAGAAGAAATGATTGATGATACGTATGTATTTGCCAGGGTGACACCTGAGCATAAACTTCGAATTGTTCATGCCTTTCAGGAACGTGGTCATGTCGTGGCAATGACTGGTGATGGAGTAAATGATGCACCTGCGATTAAAGCAAGTAATATCGGCATAAGTATGGGATTAAGTGGTACAGATGTTACCAAAGAGGCTTCTTCCCTAATTTTAATGGATGATAATTTTGCAACGATTAAATCAGCAATACAAGAAGGACGAAATATCTATGAGAATATTCGTAAGTTTATTCGTTATCTTTTAGCATCCAATGTCGGTGAGATATTGGTAATGTTATTTGCGATGCTCCTTTCACTACCGCTTCCTTTAGTACCTGTTCAAATCTTATGGGTTAACCTTGTAACGGATGGCCTGCCAGCAATGGCACTAGGACTTGATAAGGCAGAGGGAGATGTGATGAAAAAGAGGCCAAGAAGCCTTTCAGAAGGTGTGTTTTCTCGTGGTCTAGGTTATAAAATTATAAGCAGGGGAATATTAATCGGTATTGTTACACTTCTTGCATTTATGTTAACCTATCAAGATAACCCAAATAATTTAATATATGCGCAGACTATTGCATTCACTACATTAGTAATGGCCCAATTAATTCATGTTTTTGATTGTAGAAGTGAACATTCGATATTTTCAAGAAACCCTTTTGAGAATATGTATCTTGTATTGGCTGTAATTTCTTCCATGTTGCTTCTCCTTATAGTAATTTATTGGCAACCATTACAGCCAATCTTCCATACTACCGCATTAAGTGTGAGAGATTGGATGTTTGTAAGTGTATTTAGTGCATTACCTACGGTGCTGTTTGGTTTTTCAAAAAAATAATGGACGTCCAGCTTAATGGTTAACCTGTCTATGGATTGCTTGAAATAGCAAATAGGCGGGTTTTCCTATGGGGTGATAAAAACGTTACACTTTTCTTTTTAAGTGAAATCATCGTATAATTAGCTTGTGGAGTGATTTTGATGGGAAAGAGTATGACTGGATATGGAAGAACGGATATACAAATGGATGATACGAAAATAACAATAGAAATGAAAAGTGTGAATCATCGTTTTTTGGATGTAAATATGAAAATACCTTTATCATTTATGTATTTAGAAGAGCGATTGAAGAAGATAGTACAATCGTATTTTCAAAGAGGTAAGATTGACATTTATGTTCGAGTTGATGGAAAAGGTTTTACTAGCAGAAAATTAGAAACAGATTGGCATTTAATGGATCAGTATATGAGTGAAATCAAAGAAATAAAAATGCGCTATCAATTGTCTGGAGATGTATCAACAGCAATTATTCCTGCGCTTAATGAAATATTTACAGTACAGGAGTTAGAAAGTCAGTCAAACCAATTTAAAGACCAACTTATCGACGGACTTAAAGAAGCTTGTAGACAGGTGGTTGACATGCGAGAGGAGGAAGGAAATCATTTAATTCATGATTTGCAGGAACGAATACATAGATTAAATCTGCTCATTAATCAGGTGAAAAACAGACGAACGTTTGTTGTTGATGAATATCGGGAGCGAATTAAAGATCGGGTAAATCAGCATTTAACTGAAGATATGGATTTGAATGCTTCTAGAATCTATCAAGAAATTGTCCTGCTCGCAGAGAAAGGTGACATCGCTGAAGAGATAACCAGACTAATAAGCCATACATCGCATTTTATGCGGACAATTGAATCAGAAAGTGGTGATTCGATTGGTAGACGATTAGATTTTATCACACAAGAAATGCACCGCGAAGCAAATACAATTGGTTCAAAATCAACAGACTCAACTATTAGTGAGTATACGGTAGCAATAAAGAGTGAAGTCGAAAAAATAAAAGAACAAGTGCAAAATATCGAATAATATTTGAGTTTTATATACCATTTTACTTATAATTATACTAGTATATAGAGAGACAGAATTCACGGAGGGTTAAATTTGAGTTTACGTTTAATTAATATTGGATTTGGAAATGTTGTTTCTGCTAATAGAGTAATCTCTATTGTATCGCCAGAATCAGCCCCTATCAAACGAATTATTACGGTAGCAAGAGATAATAATAAATTGGTAGATGCCACGTATGGAAGAAGAACTAGAGCAGTAATTATAACAGACAGTGATCATGTAGTATTATCAGCTGTACAGCCAGAAACAGTAGGACAACGAGTATTAAGTCATGAGGAAATATCGGACGATAATTAGGAGGAAAAAATTTGATTGAAGAAAAAGGAATCCTTTTTATTCTTTCCGGGCCTTCCGGAGTTGGAAAAGGAACAGTTAGAAAGGCGCTTTTTAACCAAGATACAGATTTAAAATATTCCATTTCAATGACTACAAGGGAAAAGCGACCAGGAGAGAAAGATGGAGTCGACTATTTTTATAAAACAAAAGAAGCGTTTGAAGCCCTTATAGAACAAAATCAACTGTTAGAATACGCGAAATATGTCAATAACTATTATGGCACACCACGAAAATATGTTGAAGAAACTTTGGATGCTGGTTATGATGTATTTCTTGAGATTGAGGTCCAAGGTGCATTACAGGTGAAGGAGAATTTCCCTGAAGGCGTATTTATATTTCTGTTCCCACCAAGTCTGGAAGAATTGAAAAATCGGATTGTCCACCGTGGTACGGAGTCTCCTGATCTTGTGTTGAATCGATTGAAAGAAGCAAGGAAAGAGATAGAAATGATGGATGCTTATGATTATGTTGTGGTGAATGATCACGTAGATCTTGCTGTAGAAAAAGTTCAATCGATTATTCAAAGTGAACATTTAAAGAGAGAGCGAATTGCGAAACAATATAAACAATTATTGGAGGATGAATTGTAATGTTAGAACCGTCAATTGACTCACTACAGAGAAAAATTAATTCCAAGTATACACTTGTAACGTTATCAGCTAAACGTGCGAGACAAATGAGCCAAACAAAAAAAGTACTAGTAGATAATCCAAAATCTCATAAGTATGTTGGCATGGCGTTGGAAGAAGTACAGGCAGAGAAACTATTTTTGGATGAAAACAATCAAGCATAAATGATGTCCCCTCGCGATAATAAAAAGCGGGGGGTTTTTATTCATGCATTAGATTATGTTATAACTACTTATAGGAAAATAGCTCGGTTTACTAGGGAAAGGGGAACAAGTCAATGGTCAATCAGAAAAACATTTTACTTGGAGTTTCTGGAGGGATTGCAGCTTATAAAGCATGTGCTCTGGCAAGTAAATTAACGCAAAAGGGTGCAAATGTTAAAGTGGTCATGACAGCAAATGCGACTAAATTTGTATCCCCATTAACATTTCAGGCGTTGTCTCGAAATGCAGTATATACGGATACTTTTGATGAAAAGGATCCAGCCAAAATTGCTCATATTGATTTAGCTGACTGGGCAGATTTAACAATTCTTGCACCGACAACAGCTAATCTGATCGGAAAGCTTGCGAACGGAATAGCTGACGACATGTTATCAACGATTTTGTTAGCTACACAATCTGATGTTTATATTGCACCAGCGATGAATGTTCATATGTATGCTCATCCCGCAGTAATGGAAAATATGAAAAAGTTAGAGGCTTGGGGGTATCATTTTATTGAACCAGGTGAAGGTTACTTAGCTTGTGGCTATGTCGGAAAGGGAAGGCTTGAAGAACCAGAAAGTATTATTCAGGCGGTAGAAATACACCAAAATCAAGATCGCCTATTTTTAAAAGGTAAGCATGTATTAATATCAGCAGGGCCAACTAGAGAGAGGATTGACCCCGTCCGTTTTTTTACCAATCGTTCTTCCGGAAAAATGGGCTATGCGCTTGCTGAGGCAGCTGCAGAAGCTGGAGCAATCGTCACGCTTGTGTCAGGGCCTACGTCGCAAATAATAACTCATGCGCAAGTTAAGCGAATTGATGTAGTAACAGCAGAAGATATGTATCAGGCAATGCATAGGCATTTTCCTACTAGTGATATTGTTATAAAAGCTGCTGCAGTGGCTGATTACCGACCGCGCGTTGTCTATGATCAAAAAATGAAAAAGCACGATGGAGATTGGAATATTATGATGGAACGGACAAAGGATATTTTACAATCATTAGGAGAACGGAAAGAATCTCAGTATTTAGTAGGCTTTGCTGCAGAGACAGAGAAGCCTATAGAAAACGGGATGAAAAAATTAGAGAAAAAGAAGCTTGATGCCATTGTCATCAATAATGTTGCCGATAGTGGAGCGGGATTTGAGGGAGATACCAATATCGTTACCTATATGAATAAGAACAAAGAAAGGAAAACGATAACACAAGCTCCTAAGAAAGAGGTTGCACATCAACTTTTAAGGATTATTAAAAAGGATTTAAAGGATGAGGAGCAGTGAATATTGTAAAGGTAATCGTTGATGTACCAGCAAGCTCTATTGATCAGACGTTTGATTATAAAATTCCAGAGAGGTTTCAAGACATCATTCAATTAGGTATGCGAGTGACTGTACCTTTTGGTCCTCGAAAGGTGATGGGATTTGTTGTTGAAACTGTTAATCATTCCACTTTTGGGAAATTGAAAGAAATTATCGATGTTCTTGATATTTATCCTGTTTTAACAAAGGAATTATTGGATTTAGGGAAATGGGTTGCTCAACAAACAGTCAGTTTGCAAATTACGGCGTTACAGGTCATGCTTCCGCAAGTATTAAAAGCTACGTATAAAAAAGAAATTGTTCGGATGACTAGTGCTACGCTGTCTGATGAATTAGAACAACTTTTTGCGGGTAGGGATGTCATAACTTATGAAGAGTTTACTGCTTCTAAGCTTCCGTATGTGCGATTGTCCAAAGCCGTACAGGATGGAGATGTTTCCATTGAATATTTGGTTAAATCAAGGATTACTAAAAAATTTAAGACGATGATTAGACCAGCTCGACCACCCCATGAATTAGAGGAAAGTATGCTTGATCTTGCTAAAAATGCTAAAAAGCAAAAACAATTACTTGCATTTTTTATAGAAAATCCTGAGCCGATAGAAAAACAAAAGCTCCTTAAGCACATGAATACGTCTAATAGTACGGTGAATATCTTACTAGAGAAAAAATTACTAGATAGTTATCATACAGAAGTTTATCGAAATCCTTATCAGGATAGTGAAATTCAAAGAACGTTCGCATTACCTTTAACTGTTCAACAAGCCAAAGTAATTGAGCCGATGAAAGAAACAATAGAAAAAAATATGCATGATGTGTTTCTCTTGCACGGAATTACAGGCAGCGGTAAAACAGAAGTATATTTACAAGTTATTCAAGATGTCATTCTAAAAGGTCAGGAAGCGATCGTTTTAGTTCCAGAGATTTCTCTTACCCCACAAATGGTTAGAAGGTTTAAAGGGAGATTTGGCTCTAATGTCGCTGTCATGCACAGTGCACTTTCAGCAGGGGAAAAATATGATGAATGGCGAAGAATTCAACGAAAAGAAGTCCAAGTAGTGGTTGGAGCTAGGTCAGCTATTTTCGCTCCCTTTGAAAATATTGGGGTCATTATCATTGATGAAGAGCATGAAACATCATATAAACAGGAGGATCAACCAAGATATCATGCACGTGATGTAGCTATTCAAAGAGGGAAAACACATCAATGTCCAGTAATTCTTGGAAGTGCTACACCAACCTTAGAATCCTATGCTAGAGCTGCGAAAGGTGTCTATCAGCTAGCTACATTAGATAAACGAACCAATGAAAAAGCATTACCGCCTGTAGAGATAGTTGATATGCGAAAGGAACTGCATGCAGGAAATCGAACGATGTTTTCTCGTAAATTAAAGAAAGCAATCATTGATTGTATTGAAAAAGGAGAACAGGTCGTATTATTATTGAATCGCAGAGGCTACTCTACCTTCGTTATGTGTCGAGATTGCGGTCATGTGAAGGAGTGCCCACATTGTGATATTGCGCTAACCTATCATAAGAATAGCAATCAATTAAAATGTCACTACTGTTCATATGAGGAGCCAATGCCATTACATTGTCCAGAGTGTAATAGTGATACCATTCGATATTTTGGAACTGGTACACAACGAGTCGAGGAAGCATTGACACAATTAATTCCAGAAGCAAGTGTAATTAGAATGGACGTGGATACAACAAGAAGAAAGGGAGCACATGAAAAATTATTGAATCGATTTGCTAACAAAGAAGCAGATATATTATTGGGGACACAAATGATCGCAAAAGGGCTCGATTTTGAAAATGTTACCCTTGTAGGGGTTCTAACTGCTGATTCTATGCTCCACCTACCAGATTTTCGTTCATCAGAGAAAACATTTCAAATTCTCACACAGGTAAGTGGTCGGGCTGGCCGTCATAATCTAAATGGAAATGTAATTGTACAAACTTACACCCCAGATCATTATAGTATTGAACTGGCAAGTCAGTATGATTTTTCAACCTTTTATAATACGGAAATGAAAATGCGCAAGGCATTTCAATATCCACCTTACTTCTTTTTAGCACTTATAACGATTTCCCATGTCAATCAAGTCAAGGTGGTTCAAGCTACTCAACGGTTCGCTCAGTTGCTCACGAAGGTAGTAAAGGATGAGACAATCATCCTGGGTCCAACGCCATCGGCTATACCACGTATTAAAGATAGATATCGTTATCAATGCATGATAAAATACAGAAATGAACCAGACCTAAGAATCTACTTATCAAAAATTCTAGATCAATTTTCTAATGATATTCGAAAAGATGATTTATTTATTTCAATTGATATGCAGCCATATCATTTAATGTGAAGAATATATAGCCTCGTAGAAAGTAGGTAATGAAGATGAAACGAATCGTATTTATGGGAACACCGGATTTTTCAGTTCCAATTTTACAATCATTAGTTGATTCACCTTATGAAATAGTACTTGTGGTAACACAACCAGATCGACCTAAGGGGAGGAAGCGTATTATTACCCCTCCACCTGTAAAAGAAGAAGCCGAAAAACATGATATCCCAGTGTTCCAGCCAGAGAAATTAAAGGATAATTATGAAGAAATTTTAGCTTATGAACCAGATTTAATTATAACGGCAGCATATGGACAGTTATTACCTAAGCAATTATTAACATCACCACCTTTTGGTTGTATTAATGTACATGCTTCCTTATTGCCAGAATTACGTGGTGGAGCACCGATTCATTATGCTATTATGCAAGGAAAGAAAGTAACGGGTGTTACGATCATGTATATGGTTGAAAGGCTAGATGCAGGTGATATCCTATCACAAAAGAGAGTGAAAATAGAAGACAATGATCATGTTGGCTCACTTCACGATAAGCTTTCAGTAGCTGGATCTGCCTTGCTGCAGGAAACATTGCCGAATCTATTTGATAACCAATTACAGCCAGTAAAACAGGATGATACACTAGCAACATTTGCTCGTAATATTAAGCGTGAAGAAGAGCAGATTGATTGGCATAAGTCGAATACAGAGATTTATAATCATGTTCGTGGCTTACATCCATGGCCAGTAGCCTATACGAAATACGAAGGCAAGCTGATGAAAGTTTGGTGGGGAGAGCCTGTCGAAACTTTCTATCAAGGGAATCAACCTGGTGAAATCGTTGATAAACCGGATTATGCATCGATTATAGTAGTTTGTGGAGATCATCAAGGATTTCGGATTACAGAAGTTCAGCCTGCTGGTAAGAAGCGAATGACAGTAAAGGACTACCTACAAGGAAATCCAAACCGAATAAAAAATGGAATGATAATGGGTGAGTAGATGGGCAATAATCAGTTAAGAAATACGATATTAAAGGTTTTGTTACGTATCGACAAAGATCAAGGGTTCAGTCATTTGCTTATTGACCATGAATTGAAATCTGGAAAAATCGGTGCAAAAGATGAAGGCCTATTGACAGAAGTTGTTTATGGCACCATTCAGCGTAAACTAACATTAGATTATTATTTAGATGCTTTTATTGATCCGAAAAAGAAAATAAAACCATGGGTAAAAATGTTGTTACGGATGTCTTTGTATCAAATGATATACCTTGATAAAATTCCGGATCATGCCATTATTCATGAAGCTGTTGAAATTGCTAAATCTAAAGGTCATAAAGGAATTGCTTCTTTTGTAAATGGTGTACTTCGCTCTATTCAAAGGAAAGGAGTACCATCTACAGCGACTATTAAGGATGATGTAAAAAGAATTTCGATTGAAACAAGTCACCCTGAATGGCTCGTTAAGCGATGGGTGGATCAATATGGTTTGAAGATAGCGGAAGCGATGTGTGTGTGCAATACACAACATAAACCGTTAACTGTTCGTGTACAGCCGTTAAAAATTTCTCGAGACCAGGCATTAAATAAATTAGTAGAAAAAGGTTTTGAAGCAAGAGCTTCGATATTTTCCTCCCAAGGAATCATTATTGAGAAAGGGAATATTTTAAACAGTGAATTATTTAAACATGGTTATGTGACGATTCAGGATCAAACATCTATGTTAGTTGCTGAGATGCTAGAGTCCCACCCTAATATGAAAGTACTTGACGCATGCAGTGCCCCAGGTGGAAAGGCAACGCATATTGCTGAAAAAATGCAAAATCAAGGGGAGTTACATGCCTTTGATCTTCATAAAAAAAAGGTGAAGTTAATAGAAGATAAAGCAAATCAATTGGATTTATCGATTATAGATGCAAAACCTGGTGACGCTAGAAAATTACAGGATATTTATGACGAAAAAACATTTGATCGCGTCTTAATTGACGCTCCTTGTTCAGGTTTAGGCGTAATCCGAGGTAAGCCAGAAATAAAATACCATAAAGAAGAAGCTGATATAAATCGATTGGCAACGATACAATTAGAAATATTAGAAAGTGTTATACCATTGTTAAAGGATGAAGGTCTGCTCATCTACAGTACTTGCACGGTCGATAAAGAGGAGAATGAGAGATTAGTGAGAAGGTTCTTAGAACGTAACAATTCGTATGAGCTTGATAATAAGTTCTTTAACACACTACCATCTCCTTTAAAAGAATCTCCTGGTATAAGTAACTATGGATTACAAGTGTTTCCACAAACCTTTAATACAGATGGTTTTTTCCTAACACGTATGAAACGAAAAAATAAGGAATAGACTTCTTTTCTTAAAAAGATTGTGTAATACTGTTATGTAAAGAACCTACAAGTAAACAAGGGGTGAAATAATGAAAGCTCGTTTTCTGACTGATCGAGGGCAAGTAAGAAGTCATAATGAAGATTCAGGTGGAGTATTTTATAATTCTTCTGGGCAATTTCTTGCTGTTATTGCAGATGGAATGGGTGGTCATCAAGCTGGGGATGTTGCTAGCCAGATGGCTACCACGTTATTAGAGGAAAAATGGAATGCATGTGACCATATAGATTCGCCTGAAGAGACAGAGAACTGGGTGCAAAACGCAATAAGGGAAATTAATGTAGCCATTTATAACCATGCACAAGAGAATAAAGAATGTTATGGAATGGGAACAACTATTGTCATTGTTATTGTGATCCGTGATTTTATGACGATTGCTCATATTGGAGATAGCAGGTGTTATAAGAGAAGCGGGGATGGACTTAAACAAATTACGGAAGACCATTCTTTAGTAAATGCCTTAGTTCAGTCTGGACAAATAACGAAGGATGATGCCCTCAGCCACCCACGAAAAAATGTCGTATTAAAAGCGCTAGGTACGGAGGAAGTAATAGAAAGTGATGTCATGTCTCTTGGCTTAGAACCAGAAGATAGACTATTGTTATGCACAGACGGTTTAACAGATAAAGTTATGGATAAAGAGCTATCAGAAATCATGGACGCAAGTACAGATTTACAAGAAATCGGTGAAAAGATGATTTCATTAGCTAACGAACGTGGAGGGGAAGATAATATATCATTGATTATTTTTCAATATTCACCTTCTGAGGAAGCGGGTGAATCTTCATGTTAAATGGCCATGTCTTGAGTGAACGTTATCAGATTAAAGATACAATTGGTGGCGGAGGTATGGCCAATGTATATTTAGCAAGGGATATTATCTTGGAAAGAGACGTTGCAATTAAAGCACTTCGCCTAGAATATGCAAATGATGAAGAGTTTATCGCTCGCTTTGATCGAGAAGCCCACGCTGCGGCTAGCCTCTCTCATCCAAACATTGTAAATATATATGACGTAGGGGAAGAGGACAAGCTTCTTTACATGGTAATGGAATATGTTGATGGTATGACGTTAAAAGAATATATTCAGCGAAATGGCCCGCTAGATGTACAGGAAGCGCTGGACATTATGAAACAAATTTCGGCGGCAATTGCTCATGCCCATGCAAATGACATTGTACATCGTGACATAAAGCCGCAAAATATTTTGATTGATACATATGGTCAAGCAAAAGTGACAGACTTCGGGATTGCTATTGCTTTAAGTGCAACAGCATTAACACAAACAAACTCCATTCTAG
Organism: Virgibacillus sp. M23; assembly: GCF_034190895.1. NCBI lineage: Bacteria > Bacillati > Bacillota > Bacilli > Caryophanales > Bacillaceae > Virgibacillus > Virgibacillus sp. M23. The sequence continues at coordinate 30,137 of NZ_JAWDHA010000045.1, forward strand.
GTTCCGTTCATTATTTATCTCCTGAGCAAGCAAGGGGAGGAATGGCTACTAAAAAGTCGGATATCTATTCTATAGGTATTGTACTATATGAACTATTAACAGGAAGACTGCCTTTTTCGGGGCAATCTGCTGTTTCGATAGCATTAAAGCATTTACAAAATGATACCCCTTCTGTACGAAAATACAATCAAGATGTACCACAGAGTGTAGAAAACATTGTTTTAAAAGCAACAGCGAAGGATCCATTTCATCGTTATGAGACAATTTATGACTTAGAAGATGCACTTGAAATGGCTTTACATCCAAGTAAATTAAATGAAGCAGTGTTTACACCACCAACAGAAGAAGGAGAAGAAACCAAGGCTATCCCAATTATTACAGATCAAATGCAGGATAGTGTTAATGATGATACGATCGTACATCAAACGAATGGTCCTACAAAGCCTTATAAAGAAACGGACAAGTCTCTGGATCATAACAAAGGGAAGAAAACGAAGAAAAAGCAAAAGAAGAAACGACCTAAAAAGCCCAAGAGTAAGAAGAAAAAATGGTTCATTGCTTCCATTATTTTATTTTTATTACTAGCAGCAGTGACTGTAGCCCTATTTGTATATCCTGATATGTTTCAGCCTAAAGATGTAACTGTTCCAGATGTTACAGATATGGCTTATGATGATGCAACATCAGAATTGGAAGAACTTGGTTTTGTTGTTGAGCGCGAAAAAATCCATTCTGAAGACATTGAAGATGGAAATGTAGTTAAAACGGATCCAACGGCTGGAAGTACGATAAAGGAAGGTACTACTATCACATTATACGTTAGTCAGGGAAAAGAAAAAGTAGAATTTGCTGATTATGTTGGTAAAGACTTTTCGCAAGTAAAACGGTTGTTAGAAGATGAAGGATATGAAGTTTTAGATCCGTATGAGGAATATTCAGATCAGCCAGTAGGAGAAATCATTGAACAGATTCAGCCAACTCCAGACTCGGAAGTTGTACCAAGTGATACCAAGGTTATTTTTCGAGTTAGCAGTGGTCCGAAAACGATTAGTTTAAATAATCTTAAAGGAATGACGGAAGCTGAAGCAAGGGAATATTTGGAAAATAATAATCTAAAGATGGATGTCTCTAAAGAAAGCTCTGAAAGTACGGTTGAAGGCGAAGTGATACGTCAAGAGCCAGGGACAAACACGGAGTTAGAGGAAGGATCAACAGTAAAGGTTTATATTTCCACAGGACCTAAAGAAAAACCTCCTGTATCACATACTGTAACGTTTACCGTACCATATAATCCTGATACGAATGAAGAAAATGAGGAAAAGATCGAACAAACAGTTAAGATATATATTGATGATATGAACAATGATTTATCAGAGGTACACACGGAAGAAACGATTACGGAGGATAAGGAATTTGAGTTCACGTTAACAATAGCACCAGATAGTAAGGCGGAATATATGATTAAAAGGGATGAAGAAGTTATTGCTAATAAGACAGTTTCGTATGAAGAAGGTGAATAAATGCCAAGTGGCAGAATTATTAAAGCTCTAAGCGGTTTTTATTACGTCGAATCTGAAGGAGAAATCTTTCAGTGCAAAGGCAGGGGAGTATTTCGAAAAAAGAAAATCACTCCTTTAGTTGGTGATGTCGTTACATTTGATATTAGTGGTAAAAATGAAGGATACATTTTAGAAATACATCCTAGAGACAATGAGCTTATTAGACCGCCTATTGCTAATATTAATCAGGCAATAATTGTCTGTTCTGCGATGAAGCCAGTGTTTAGTACGGTACTACTGGATCGGTTTCTTGTATTAGTAGAGTCGAAAGGAATTAAGCCGGTTATTTTTATAACGAAAATGGATTTGGTTGCAGATGAAGCGAAAAATAGTCTCATTTCTTATCAAAAAGATTATGAACGAGTTGGTTACAAAGTAGAGCAGTTTTCAGTAAAGGATTCTTCAGCATTAGCTTCACTTGAACAATATTTCACGAATAATATTACGGTTATTGCTGGGCAATCAGGGGTGGGAAAAACATCGCTATTAAATGCGATAAATCCATCGCTCCTATTAAAAACGGATGAAATTTCTGATAGCTTAGGTAGAGGTAAGCATACAACTCGACATGTTGAATTAATTTCACTTTGTGGTGGATTAGTAGCAGATACACCAGGATTTAGCTCGCTTGACTTTCAGGATATTGAACCTGAGGAATTAGCTGCATGTTTTCCAGAAATAAGGGATAGAATGGAAAACTGTAAATTCCGTGGATGTATGCACTACAAGGAACCTAAATGTGCTATTAAACAAGCTGTCGAGTCAGGTGAAATTGCAAGCTATCGTTATCAACACTATTTACGATTTCTTGAAGAAATACAAAGTAGAAAGCCGAGGTATTAGTCATGACAAAAATAGCTCCATCAATATTAGCAGCTGACTTTTCTAAGCTAGGGGATGAAATAACGGATGTTACAAGAGGAGGAGCAGATTATATTCATGTCGATGTAATGGATGGGCATTTTGTGCCTAATATAACTCTAGGTCCTTTGATTGTAGAAGCAATACGACCATCAACAACATTACCATTGGATGTACACTTGATGATAGAAAATCCAGATACCTATATCGGGGCATTTGCAAATGCAGGTGCTGATATAATAACGGTACATCAAGAGGTATGTCCTCATTTGCATCGCACCATTCAATTGATTAAAGACCAGGATATGAAGGCGGGGGTAGTTATTAATCCAGCTACTCCGGTTGAAACACTATTACCCATATTGAATGATATAGATATGGTATTAATTATGACGGTTAATCCAGGATTTGGCGGTCAGTCCTTTATTAAAAGCACTTTAGCTAAAATCAAACAGCTAGACGAATGGCGAAAGGAATTTGGATATTCATATGAGATAGAAGTGGATGGTGGAATCAATACGTCAACAGCGCAAATATGTACAAAGGCCGGTGCTGATATTTTGGTTGCTGGTAGCGCAATATTCCAGAAGGAAGATCGTCCTAAAGCTATCCAAGCTATTCGGGATGCAGCAAAGGAGTAATTAGAGCGTGAAAACTGTAGCAATCATAGGTAATGGACCAGGTCTGTATCCTGATTTCACCCCATATCTAGATACAGTGGATTGTTGGATCGGTGCTGACCGTGGTGCATGGACATTGGTGAAAAAAAACATACCAATGGATTATGCAGTAGGAGATTTCGATTCTACGACAAAGGAAGAAAGGGAAGCAATTGCTAAATATAGTAAATATATGAAAGAGTATTCATCAGAAAAGGATGAAACAGACCTTGAAATTGCATTAAATAAAGCATTTGAGCTAAAGCCTGACTACATTTACTTATTCGGTGTAACAGGTGGTAGACTTGATCATGAATTAATTAATGTCCAATTATTATATTCCATTATAGATAAAGGAATAAAGGGAGCCATCATTGATCAGACGAATTATATAGAACTTACACTTCCAGGTGAACATCATGTAAAACATGACAAAAGCTATCCCAATATCTCATTTGTTCCATTTTCGCACGAAGTACGTGGTATAACTTTAACTAATTTCTATTATCCTCTAACCGATGCAAATATTTCATGGGGATCTACGCTTTGCATATCAAACAAGCTGATTAGAAATAGTGGTACTTTTTCGTACAATGAAGGCATACTATTATTAATAAAGAGTCGTGACACGATTCCCAGATAGCTTTGTTTGTTAAAAGAGGAGGGCGAACTCATGAAATTTTATACGATTAAGCTCCCGAGATTTATTGGTGGATTTGTAAGGGTCATTATTGGTACATTTAAGAAAGATAAGTAATAAGCATGAGCTTTTGTCAGTTGACAGAAGCTTACTTTTTTTTGGTAGAGATGAGAATTTTAATAGTTGCTGCATCATTGTCAGAATAAAAGTGCAAGCGACCGATTAGAAACGTCGACTGGAACGAGTCAACGGAGGTAAAGGAATTACGGTGAGCTTGTGAGTGATGATGATTTAGATTAGAGTGATTCGTGAAAGTCGCATCGTTTCTAGGCGCTAGAGCTGGACGCGGCTCAACATGCTCATATTTATTTTGATAAATTCCTTAATTTCCTAGACTATAAGAAAGGGGCTGGGACAAAACCCAGTAAAATAAAAAGTGGTACTCGCCAATAATTTGGTGAGTACCACTTTTTTAGAGATTTATGTACGCAAAAGGGATACCTTCTGGTAAAGTTAAAGTAATCACACC
>NZ_JAWDHA010000046.1:0-33935 GCF_034190895.1 Virgibacillus sp. M23
CTCATAGCGGAGACTAATTACGTAGACTCCTGCGGGATTAGCGCGAGCCGAAAATCCACTTTGCAACGTGTTCTTCTTTGCAAAGTTAGTTGAGGCCGTGCCCGCGGAAAGCGAAGTAATTAGTCGGGGCATTGCCAATATACATCAAACATTTCAAAATAACTACCTGGCTTAACGCAGTCATTGCACTGATTTTATACTTTCTTAACTTAGAACAAAAGCGCAAGCGCCCGATTAGAAACGTAGCCTGGAGCGAGTCAACGGAGATAAAGGAATTCACGGTGAGCTTGTGATCCGAACTTATTGTAGGGCGATTCGTGAAGTCGCCTCGTTTCTGAGCACTGGAGCTGGATGCGGCTTAACACGCTCATATTTATCCACATGGAATAATTTCATAACTTCCTAGACAATAAAAAAACAGATGTGGCAAGAAACCATCACCTGTTTAACAATTCGTATTTTTTCCATAGCATGATTAAGATAGCTCAGCAGCAATTTGATTATTTGTGGCATCTACTTGTACAAAAGAATCTATGGCGTGGCCATTCTCATCCACTCGTTCAATATCAGCTCCAAGGGATGCAAGCTTACCAGAAAAATCTACATATCCGCGATCCAAATGCTTTAGCTCTGTTACTCTAGTAACACCTTCAGCACATAAACCAGCTAAAATTAATGCAGCTGCGGCACGTAAATCTGTTGCTGCTACTTCTGCACCTTGAAGGTTACTTGGACCCTCAATAATGACACTATGACCTTCGATTTTCATTTTTGCATTCATGCGTCGGAATTCCTCTACATGCATAAACCGATTCTCAAATACCGTTTCCGTAATAACACTTGTACCTTGAGCAGCTAGCATCAGTGCCATCATTTGTGATTGCATATCTGTAGGAAATCCTGGATGTGGTAGAGTCTTTATATCAGTTGCCTTAAGCTTCTTAGGACCAATAACACGAAGACCATTGTCTTCTTCAGTAATAGAAACGTTCATCTCTTCCAGTTTAGAAATAACAGAACGAAGATGTTCCTTTTCTGCATTTTCAATCAATACATTTCCATTTGTAATTGCAGCTGCAACCATAAATGTACCTGCTTCAACTCGATCCGGGATAATGGTATGTTCAACCCCATGTAGTGAATCTACACCTTCAATTCGAATCGTCTCTGTACCAGCACCAACAACTTTAGCACCCATTTTATTTAAATAATTTGCCAAGTCAACAATCTCTGGTTCTTTTGCACAGTTTTCGATTATTGTCTTACCCTCTGCAAGCGCAGCAGCCATCATGATATTTTCTGTTGCACCAACGCTAGGCATATCTAAATAAATTTTTGCACCTTTAAGACGCCCATCTACGTTCAGTTCTACAAAGCCATTACCAACATGAGTTTCTGCACCCATAGCCTCGAACCCTTTTAAATGCAAATCTATTGGTCTTGACCCAATTGCGCATCCACCAGGCATAGCTACTTTTGCATGGCCATAGCGTGCCAGTAATGGTCCGATTACTAATACAGAGGCACGCATTTTACGAACATATTCAAATGGGGCTTCCGTAGTTAATTTATTTGAAGCATCAACAGTAACTGTATTATTTTCAAATGTAACATCTGCATTCATATTGCTCAATACTTGATTAATTGTATATACATCAGCGAGTTCAGGGACATCTGTAATAACACTCTTTCCTTCACTTGCAATAAGACTGGCTGCAATGACAGGAAGTACAGCATTTTTAGCACCTTCAACCCTAACGGTGCCCTCCAATTGGTGTCCGCCTCTTACGATGATTTTTTCCATATTTCAAATCTCCTTCAGATCCAATTTCATTATATTAATATTCATTTATTAGGATAGGTGTTCCTATCGTATATGTAGGATAGTCCGATCCTGTATCTTTGATTGCGATTTGTAAGTTCATAGATGTATTATCTACAGAAATTTTTTGATTCCATAGAGGTGTATACCCATAAATTATTTTTTTATGCGTTGAATTCTTCACATTATCAAATTGTGTCTTTACTTGTTGTACTTGAAAATAATTTGTCATGTTTTCTAAAAAATAATCACCACTTATTATATCATTCCCCTTAGTCGTCAGACAAGCAAATTTTTTTACAGCTTCAGTAAAATATGCATTTAAACTAGTAGTTAATACGTTTCTATAGTTTTTTTCAATTTCTTTACTCCAGCTCTTTCCTTTAATAACAATAATGAGTTCTGCATTATACTGCTTTTGCTTAGGAATCACCACATTATATAATACGTTAATCCCCTCTGGTAATAGAGCGTCACTAAAGGAATATTTTAACTTATTTTTGTCCTCGGAAAAATTAGGTTTAAAGTTGGTTTGTAACTCATGTACAAGATGTTTACTATCCTCTCTAGTGATAGCTTCCTTTAAAGTTACTTGCCAATCTTCCACCTTGGCACTGTTATTCATCATATAATTAGCTAAATCAACAAGCTCTTTTTGATTAAATGATTGCTTCGCTGCAACATTATTTGTAATCATTAGTAGCATAATAGATAATATAAATATCTTTTTCATAATAAAATCCCCCGTGTCCAACTATAGTTACCCATAGTATGAACCGAGAGATCTCAATACATACGATACAAATTATGACATTTTACTAGATTTATAAAATATTAATTAAAATAAGTGATTTAAATCTCTAGACCATTGGAGAATTTCTAAAAAGAACCTACTTACTCCAGAGCCAATAACGATCGTTATAAATAAGATAAAGATTTGAGCTTCCTTTGCTCGTCCTTTCTTAATAATAGGTTCAAAGTTGATTGCCGTTATTAACCGCCATGTGAGATATATAAATAGTAGATGCGATAGAATACTAATTATTGCTTGTTGTCCAATCGAAAACATAAGTACCACCTTTATTTTATTACTCTTTCTAACTTTGCCATGTATGCTAAAAAAAGTCAATCATGTAGAGAAATAGAAGGAGAGCGATTATCAAACGCTTACTTTTATTCCTCATATAACTGACAGTAAGACGCCGCTTCAAACAATAAAGTGAAACCAATATGGATAAGTGGGGGATAAACATCGCTCGCTGATTGAAGTTACATTTTATCCATTTCCCGGGAAATATCGACAAACTATTCATACTTTACACAGTAAAAAACCCATTGATTGGGGTTTCACTTTTTCTTGTATTTAATGTATACATTGTTAATTAATGTAATTTTTAGTGGGAATTCAGATTTTATGGTATATCATGAAGTAAAAAACCTTTTATAACTTTTGTTATAAAAGGTTTTTAAGGTAATAAGCAACTATTAAGAATGATTATTAACATTGCCCAATGAATATTACTGACCTATGATCACATGAGTAACGCTATGCTATGGTGGACAAACACCATTGCTTACTTTGCGACTTTTAGTCGATTTATCGCTCTTTGGAGTGCTAATTCTGCCCTCAGGAAGTCAACATTGTCTTGTTTCGACTGCAGGCGTTGTTCTGCACGAGCTTTTGCAGCTTCTGCACGTTGAATATCTATATCTGTAGGTTTTTCAGCAGATTGTGCTAGAATCGTCACCTTGTCTGGTCTAACCTCCATAAAACCTCCATTAACCGCTAATCGTTCGATATTATTTTCACGCTTTAAACGGACAGCACTAATGGATAATGGTGCTACAAGTGGGATGTGCCCTGGTAAAATCCCCAGTTCTCCACTCTCTGCTTTACAGCTGACCATTTCAAAACTATCTTCCAGTATTGGACCGTCAGGAGTAACAACACTCACAGTTAGTGTTTTCAATGTAACCCCTCCTCTGTTGACATGAAGCAATCAATGTATTGGATTGACCAAGTATATACATACTTTTCCATAGCTTCAGCCAACTTCTATTATTCCATTTCTTTTGCTTTTTCCACTACTTCTTCAATACGTCCAACTAAACGGAAAGCATCTTCCGGAAGGTCATCATGTTTACCGTCTAGAATTTCTCTAAATCCTTTCACTGTTTCTGCTACAGGTACATATGAACCCTTTTGTCCTGTGAACTGCTCAGCAACGTGGAAGTTTTGAGATAGGAAGAATTGAATACGGCGAGCACGAGCAACAACTAATTTATCCTCATCACTCAATTCATCCATACCAAGAATAGCGATGATATCCTGTAGCTCACGATAACGCTGTAGTGTTTGTTGTACTTCTACTGCTACTTGATAATGATCGTTTCCAACGACCTCAGGGTCTAATGCACGTGATGTAGATGCTAAAGGATCCACCGCAGGATAAATACCTTGCTCAGATAATCCACGATCAAGGTTTGTTGTTGCATCTAAATGAGCAAATGTTGTCGCTGGTGCAGGGTCTGTATAGTCATCGGCAGGCACATAAATTGCCTGAATAGAAGTAACAGATCCTTTATTTGTTGATGTAATTCGTTCTTGTAATTGTCCCATTTCTGTAGCAAGTGTTGGTTGGTATCCAACCGCTGATGGCATACGTCCAAGAAGTGCAGATACCTCTGAACCAGCCTGTGTGAAACGGAAAATGTTATCGATGAACAATAATACGTCTTGTCCCTGTTCATCACGGAAGTACTCAGCCATTGTTAGACCGGATAATGCTACGCGCATACGAGCACCTGGTGGTTCGTTCATTTGACCAAATACCATCGCTGTTTTAGCAATAACACCTGAGTCCTTCATTTCATAATAAAGATCATTACCTTCACGTGTACGTTCACCAACACCTGCGAACACGGAAATACCACCATGCTCTTGGGCGATATTATTAATTAATTCTTGGATTAAGACGGTCTTACCAACCCCAGCACCGCCAAACAAACCAATCTTACCACCTTTAACATAAGGTGCTAATAAATCAACGACCTTGATACCCGTCTCTAATATTTCCGTCTCCGTAGTCAGGTCTTCAAATTCTGGTGCTTGACGGTGAATTGGATCACGACGTACTTCTGTAGATAATGGCTCATCTAAATCAATATTCTCACCAAGTACATTAAATACTCTTCCAAGTGTCACATCACCAACAGGAACAGAAATTGGCTTTCCTTTGTCTTCAACTTCTATTCCACGCTTCAAACCATCTGTTGATGACATAGCAATTGTCCGAACGCTATTATCACCTAAGTGCAGCGCTACTTCTAATGCTAGCTCTGTCGTTGAGCCTGTTTTTTGATCAGTAACCACTTGGACTGATAAAGCGTTGTAAATATCAGGAAGCTGTCCGTCTTCGAATTTAACGTCAACGACAGGTCCCATAACTTGTGTAACAAGTCCTTTGCTCATCGATTTCCCTCCTAACTAACTTTCCAGAAAACGCAAGGAATGCTACTCGAGAGCAGCTACTCCTCCGCTGATTTCCGTAATCTCCTGCGTAATTGCAGCTTGACGCACGCGGTTATAGGTTAATGTCAAGTCATCAATAAGCTCGCCAGCATTATCCGTTGCACTCTTCATCGCCGTCATACTTGCCGCGTGTTCACTCGCTTTACCATCTAATAATGCACCATAGATTAAACTTTCTGCGTATTGAGGTAAAAGTATATCGAGAATTTGCTGCGCATTTGGTTCATATTCGTATTCACTACTAGAGCTAGCCTGTTCTCCCAGATTAGTAATCGGCAACAGTTGTGTCGTCGTAACTTTTTGTGAGATTGCACTAACATAGTGGTTATAGAACATATATAATTCATCAATTTCCTCATCGGCATACAATTGTACCGTTTCAGAAGCAAGTGCTTTAATGTCTGCAAAATCAGGTTGATCTGCGATCCCTATGACACTTTTAGCAACAGGAAGATCCATTTTTTTACAAAATTCATAACCCATACGTCCAATTGCAATAATCGTATATTCATCTTTTGACTTATGGCGATCCTGAATCGTTTTATAAAGGCTTTTTAAAACATTACTATTGTATGCCCCTACAAGACCTTTATCTGCTGTAATAACAAGGTAACCGCTCTTCTTAACCTCACGCATCTCCAGCATTGGATGCGTTGCATCTGTCGAGGAGTTAGCAATATTTGCCATGACCTCCTGGATTTTTTGGCTATAAGGTTCAAATGCCTTGGTATTTTGTTCTGCTTTTGCCATCTTAGAAGCAGATACCATTTGCATAGCAGAAGTGATCTTTCTTGTCTTCTTCGTAGAATCAATTCTACCTTTAATATCTCTAAGTGATGCCAAGCTATTTCACCGCCCTTTCATGTAAAAGGTTACGCGTATTGTATCTCATACTAAGTTCTAACCTTCAGAAGGCAAGAATGTTTTCTTGAATGTTTCGATTGCATCGTTCATATCAGACTCTTCTGGAAGTTTTCCAGTTTCACGAATAGAGTCTAATAGTTCTTTACGGTTGCTATCCATCCAAATGTTCATCTCTTCTTCAAAACGAAGAATGTCTTCAACTGGAATATCATCAAGGAATCCTCTTGTTAATGCATAAAGACTCATCACCTGTTTTTCAACAACCATTGGCTTATGAAGCCCTTGTTTAAGAATCTCAACTGTACGCTGACCACGATTCAATTTTGCTTGAGTTGATTTATCAAGATCAGATCCAAATTGAGAGAATGCCTCTAACTCACGATAAGATGCTAAATCTAAGCGAAGTGTACCAGCAACTTTTTTCATTGCTTTAATTTGTGCTGATCCACCAACACGAGATACAGATAAACCAGCATTGATTGCCGGACGAACCCCAGAGAAGAATAAATCAGATTGTAAGAATATCTGTCCGTCTGTAATCGAAATTACGTTTGTTGGAATATAGGCAGCGATGTCACCAGCTTGTGTTTCAACAAATGGGAGTGCAGTTAATGAGCCGCCTCCCATTGCATCACTTAACTTAGCAGCCCGTTCAAGAAGACGCGAGTGGATGTAGAATACATCCCCTGGGAATGCTTCACGTCCTGGTGGGCGACGCAATAGTAATGAAAGCTCACGATATGCTACAGCTTGTTTTGATAGATCATCGTATACAACAAGTACGTGCTTTCCGTTATACATAAACTCTTCACCCATTGCTACACCAGCATAAGGAGCAAGATACAATAATGGTGCTGGGTCAGATGCACTAGCTGATACAACAATTGTATAGTCTAATGCACCGTGACGACGGAACGTCTCTACCGTACTTCTTACAGTTGATTCTTTTTGACCGATTGCTACATAGATACAAATCATGTCTTGGTCAGATTGGTTCAAAATAGTATCAACAGCAACTGTTGTTTTACCAGTTTGGCGGTCACCAATAATTAATTCACGTTGCCCACGTCCGATTGGTACAAGAGCGTCGATCGCTTTAATACCTGTTTGTAATGGTTCATCAACCGATTTACGATCCATTACACCTGGTGCCTGGGCTTCGATTGGGCGTGTGTTAGACGTTTCAATAGATCCTTTGCCATCTAATGGCTGACCTAACGGGTTAACAACACGTCCGATTAATTCCTCTCCAACAGGTACTTGCATAATACGTCCCGTACGACGAACTTCGTCGCCTTCTTTAATACCAGTGTAAGGGCCAAGAATTACAATACCAACATTGCTTTCCTCAAGGTTTTGTGCTAATCCCATTACACCATTAGAGAATTCTAGTAACTCACCAGCCATTGTATTATCAAGACCGTGAGCACGTGCGATACCGTCACCAATTTCGATAACAGTGCCGACATCACTTACTTCAATATCTGAATCGAAAGTTTCGATTTGTTGCTTAATCAGATTACTGATTTCTTCTGCTTTGATGCTCATACCATTTCACCCCTATCTTCATTTGTTTGCAGTTACAATATTTCGTTCGATTCTTTTTAGCTTGCCGCTAACGGAGCCATCATAAATCGTATTTCCTAAACGAATTTTCATTCCACCTATAAGTGTTGGATCTACAACGTTTGTAAGCATGATTTTCTTCTTATTAAATCGTTTAGCAAAGCTATCTTCTAATTCACGGCGTTCTTCATCCGCTAATTTACGAACCGAATAAACAGTCGCATCTGCAATCCCTTTCGCATCATTTACTAACTGGATAAAATGATCAATAATGGATGAAGTGAGTTCAATGCGATGTCTTTCTACTAATAGTTTCATCGTATTGATAACATCTATTTGAAGACCGTTAAACACTTCGTCAAGGAACTGTTTCTTTTTCTCATTAGTAATACGTGGATGCTTTAGGAATATATAAAGATCTTCATTATCTTCAACTACTTTTTTAACCACACGAAGCTCATCTAAAAGCTGTTCTAATGTAGCTTTTTCATTTCCTAGTTGAAAAAGAGCCTCTGCATATCGCTTTGCAACTACTGCATTACTCATAGCTCTTCTCCTACCTCTTTAATGTAATCGTTAATAAGTTTCTCCTGATCCTGAGAACTTATTTCTTTTTCAATTACTTTACTTGCGATAAGTACAGATAAGGAAGCAACTTTATCCTGCAATGCTTGCAGTGCCTTTTCCTTCTCATTCTGAATATCAACCTGAGCTGATTCTTTCATGCGATCAGCTTCTGCTTTTGCAGCAGCGATAATTTCTTCTTGCTGTCTAGTTCCAGCATTCCGTGCTTCTTCAATCATTGCTTGCGCTTCTTGCTTCGTCTGCTTTAGTTGTTCCATTGCTTCTTTAGAAGCCTGTTCTGCTTCGGCACGACTTTTTTCAGCTGCTTCAATTTCACCTGCAACATAGTCCTCGCGCTTTTGCATCATGTTCATAACTGGACCCCAAGCAAATTTACGAACTAAAAGAAGCAATACAATAAAGAAAAACAATTGCATTAACATATCACCGTAATGGAAACCACCAAGTGCTGCATAAATCATCGAATAATCCGTGAATGCTTGCACAGAATTCACTCCTTTCACTTCTTATCGTGAACCATCTATCTTCTACTTCCTACTCATTACAAACAACGGCGAAGCACTTTATAAAGATGGTCTTCGCCATTAAAGATACATTCTATTTCTACATAACCATTAATGCGATAACTACGGCAATAATCGGCATTGCCTCAACTAAACCTACACCAATAAACATAGTTGTTTGTAATTGACCTTTTAATTCTGGTTGACGGGCAATCCCTTCAACTGTACGACTAACGATTAAACCGTTACCTACACCAGCACCTAATGCACCTAATCCTACTGCTATTGCAGCTGCTAAAGCTCCCATAATATAAATCCTCCTCAAAATGTTGTATAAGTTTTTAATAATTTCCTATCTCAAATATAAAGACAGGCTAATTAACGATATTAGTGATCTTCACTTACTTTATGTGACATATAAACCATTGCCAACATCGTGAAGATAAAGGCTTGAATTCCTCCAATAAACACACTGAATCCTTGCCATGCCAAGAATGGAATAGCTCCACCTAAAAATCCTAATACGGAAGAAGTAGTTAAACCTACTAATAGAGAAAGTAATACTTCCCCTGCATACAAGTTACCAAATAGACGTAAGCCTAATGTAAGAGTGTTTGAGAACTCTTCGACGATTTTAATTGGAAATAGCGGCCATAGAGGTTGTACATAACTCTTTAAGTATGCTTTTCCACCGCGAAGTTTAATACCATAAAAATGTGTTAAAACAATTACCATTGCTGATAACGTTAGTGTTATTCCTGGATCAGCAGTTGGTGACTTCCACCATACATCATGACCAACAACACCGTTTGTAATTACCCCTAGCATGTTTCCTACTAAAATATAAGTGAACAGTGTTAATGCTAGTGGGAGGAATAGTTTCCCAGTCTTCCAATCCATGGTGTCATTGATGATTCCTTTTACAAAATCTAGGATCCATTCCATTACATTTTGTGCGCCTGATGGCTTCATTTGTAGCTTCCTAGCACCTAGAACACACAATACAAATACAATAAGTGATGTAATGAACATCATTAATACATTAGATAAATTAAAATCAAGCCATGAAATACCAAATAAGTCATGGTAAATCGGTGCAGTATGATCCACGTTATTCACCCCTCTTTCTTGCTCGAATGTTTAATGTTATAAAGAGCAAAATCTATCATAATGACGAGATAGGATGTCATTAATCCAATTAATACAGCAATGATGTGAAAGTTCTCCTCCATTCGAAGTGCAATAATAATTGCTAAAGCAGCCGCAGCGAATCTTGATACAGTGCCGATACCTCGAGTTGGTGTTTTATTGGCTGCCGCATCAGTAAAATCGACAATTTTCTTTTGGAGTAAATATAAGTTATAAAAACTTACAATGCTCCCTAAAAGCAGCCCGAGGAAAATACGAGGATATGGTGTGAATCCAGCCCCAAGTACAAAAATAGCGAGAAGGTAGAACATCCACTTGCGTTGTCGTGCAGTCATTTTTTCAAATTGCGACATAATTCCCTCTTCCCTCGTCATTTATCAACAGAAGTTGAATAGCATGTACTTATTCTTTCAAACATTCGGAAACTAACCTAAACTGTGGTTTATTCCTTATGCGTATTCCTCGTTGTTCTTTGTTTTCACATTCATTGGATTCGAAGTTTCTGTGTGGAAAATCTTATGTTCTTTCAGCTGGGTTACATCGTATATTATGTAACGGCTATTAAATAAGGAGAAATGTACTTAAGTGCTGTGAAACCCCTACCATTCCACACTAAGCAAGTTTACAGGAGCAACCCCTTAATGTCAATTAGTTTCAGGCATATTTTGCATTAAATTTACTAGCCAAAATTTACAACATGATTCAAGGGATTTGACGTTTTTTTTGAAACTGTTTGTAAACCCACTAAGGTATAACAAAAGCCAGGAAAATCCTATTATCAGTATAGTGGATTTTCCTTTGCTAATTCGTGACATTTCTGTGAACAAATGATTACTTTATACTTATTAAGGTATTGTTATCATCGTTTGATGGCTCTCATATGATCCATCTGCTAATTGGACTGTAACAATTGCTAAATAATGGCCTGACTCACCAGCTTCCGATTTCTTTAATTGTCCTTCATTTACTCCTGTATTCATATCTTCCTTGGTCATTAGTCTACGCTCATAAACGAGTGTATCCGGATTGTAAAGATCAATATCAACGCGCTGTGCCGGTTCTGTTACATATAATCGATACGTAAATACATCATCGGAAAAAGGTTTTAATGAAAATTCAAAGCCCATTGCTTTAGGGTTGTCCGCAGATTTATTTACAAACAAATAAGGCATTTCATATGTGTTACCTTGCTCATTAAGGGTTATCCAACCTTGATGTACACCTTTTTTTAATTGTGAAGATGTTACCCTTAACTCAATTGTTATTTGCTTTTTTTCATGCGGTTTTAGTGTAAAAGATTTTGGTAGTTTCCAGCTCAATCCTGCTTGTTTATATGGAATCTTAAAATGATAGGTTTTCGTTTTATTACTGGTGTTTTCAATTATCGTTTTTCGCTTTCTATTTTCACTATAGTCATCAATTTGACCAAACGTTAATTGTGGGTCATATAAAATAGTCTCCGCCTCTATAGCTTGTTTTGGTTGAATTAGACCCATACCCTGAACAATAGGATCAATAGACTCTTCCTCATCATTTTTCAATCTTGCTGCTGTAGTTTTTATGGCTCCATAGATTTTTGCATTTGACCAAGTTGGATTTGCTTCTTTTACTAAGGCAATCGCGCCTGCCACATGCGGTGCAGCCATGCTTGTTCCTTGCAATGCTTGATAACCACCTGGGACAGTGCTTACTATTGAAGCACCTGGAGCTAAAATATCAGGTTTTATGTTCCAATTAACGGTTACAGGACCTCTAGAACTAAAGTCTGCAATGGATTCTTCTATTTTTTTATAGTTGGTTTCTAAAGAAAGCTTCTCTTTTTCATCTAATTTTTTCTTTAGCCATTCCCCGTCGCTTTGAGAAATCGATGCCACTGGTATGTTAATTGGCTGCTTATCTGTATGAATCATCCCCTGAAAATGACCTTCTTCATTATTGTGAATAACTACCGCTTTAGCTCCTGCTACTTGAGCCGCTTGTGCCTTTTGTGAAAAAGGCACGTCATCACGCGTGAACAACGCAATTTTACCTTTAACATTTGCTGTTGTATCAGCATTTACTATCTCATAAAACGTATCAAGATTCCATGGTACAGACCCTGACATAGTGGATAGACTAATCTGTTTATCATCCCATCTTTCATAGAGGAATGGCATCTCTCGTTCTGGACTAGAAGCTCCAACTGACAATGCTTTATTTGCTGTAGCTGGTGATCCAACAGTCCAATTAGCTGGACCGTTATTACCATTTGCTATCACTACAGCTATACCGAGTTCTGCAGCTTTGTTTACTGCCACACTTGTTGGGTAATCAGGTCCATTCACACTATTTCCTAATGATAGATTCATGATATCCACACCATCTTCCACTGCCTGCTCCATTGCCGCAATAACTTGTACCGACGTACCACTGCCACCTGGACCAAGTGCACGGTACGCATAGATATCAGCCTCAGGTGCTACACCTTTCAATTGCCCATTCGCAGCAATAATTCCAGATACGTGAGATCCATGTAAGGTAGGGATGCCCTGCTTAGACTTCGTTTCCATTGGATCATCATCCAAATCTACCAGATCATATCCCCTTTGATAGTTCTTTTGTAAATCAGGATGTTCATAGTCAATTCCTGTATCAATCACACCTACTTTTACACCTTCTCCAGTATAGCCTGTATCATTTAATTCATATGGAAAAACGGCATTTTCACTATCAACGCCTAAATTTTTGAATCTTGTTGTTTCATATGTTTTTACTGCATGTACATTTTTCACAAAATCCAGTGATTGCATTCTTTGTAATTCTTGTGGGGTTCCTTGCAGTGCGAGCCCATTAAATAATTTTGTATAAACAGCTACGACGTCAATAAAGGGATAATGATCCTGTAGATAATTTCGATGTTCACTAGGACTTCCTTCAACTTCTACGATAATGGACTGCTTGTCTAAGCTATCCTCAGCAGCCAAGGATGAAGATAGTGGGATCATTATCATTAAGAGGGTAATAACAAAAAGCAATGGACGCATTATAATTAAACTCCTTTCTGCCATTAGCTTTTGAAAACAAGACAAAAACTATGCACTTGTCATATTTAATGCTATATTGTACAAACGTTTGAATAATTGTTAGGCACATATCATCAATTACTTTTTTAGAGGAAAAAGGGTGTGGGAAAGGATGTTGGGAGTCAAAGAAAACAGCCGAACGATCATCCCGAAACGCTAAAACAGCCTTCGGATCCGTTCGGCTTTATCATGTTTTTTAGATATTTTTTATTTCGAAAAGTATTTCTTTATTTCATCTGCTATTCGACGTGAAGCTTCTCCGTCCCCATAAGGATTAGAAGCTTTTGCCATTTTATCATGTGCGTCTTGATCGGATAACAATTCATTAGCTAGTTGAAAAATTGTCTCTTCATCTGTCCCTGCTAATTTTAATGTACCTGCATCTATTCCTTCTGGCCGTTCCGTTGTATCTCGCAACACAAGGACAGGCACACCTAAAGAAGGTGCTTCTTCCTGAACACCACCAGAATCAGTCAAAATCAAATGAGAACGAGCTGCAAAATTATGAAAATCGACTACTCCGAGTGGTTCAATTAGTTGAATTCTTTCATCATTTCCTAAAATTTCATTCGCAGTCTGTTGAACGACCGGATTCAAATGCACTGGGTATACGACCTGAATATCGTCATGTGTCTCAACCAATCGCTTAATTGCTCGAAACATTTGCTGCATATTATTACCTAAATTTTCTCTCCGATGAGCAGTCATTAAAACAAGGCGTTTGTCTCCAATTTTATTAAGGATTGGATGACTGTAGGATGCATTTACCGTCGTTTTCAACGCATCTATAGCCGTATTCCCTGTCACAGCTATATGCTTCTCAGACTTGTTTTCCTGTATTAAATTCTGCTTGGATTTATCCGTTGGTGAAAAATGCAGATCTGCCATAACGCCAGTAAGCTGCCTATTCATTTCCTCAGGATACGGAGAGTATTTATTCCAAGTTCTAAGACCAGCTTCTACGTGACCTACAGCAATTTGATTGTAAAATGCCGCAAGTGAAGCTGCAAAAGTAGTTGTAGTATCTCCATGGACAAGAACAATATCAGGCTTCGTTTCTTTCATTACTTCATCCAAACCCTCTAATGCCCGCGTCGTAATTTGTGCTAACGTTTGCTGCTTCTTCATAATATTTAGGTCATAATCTGGTGTAATATCAAAAATTTCCAGAACCTGATCTAGCATTTCTCTATGTTGAGCAGTAACAGTAACAATAGATTCAAATTCATCCGATCGCTTATTTAATTCAAGTACAAGAGGTGCCATTTTAATCGCTTCTGGCCTTGTACCAAAAATCGTCATTACTTTTATCCGCTTAGTCATTTTATATTCACTCCAACAGGATATTGTTATTTTGTTCCGAACAAACGGTCTCCAGCGTCACCTAGCCCAGGGATTATATAACCCTTTTCATCTAACTTCTCATCTAAAGCTCCAAGGTAAATATCTACATCCGGGTGCTCTTCCTTAATTACCTCTACTCCTTCTGGAGCAGCTATTAGACACATCAACCGAATGTTTTGTGCCCCCCGTTTTTTCAAGGAATGGATTGCATCGTTTGCCGATCCACCAGTAGCTAGCATCGGATCAATCACGATCAATTCACGTTCTTCAATATCCGTAGGCAATTTAACATAATATTCAACTGGCTTTAGTGTCTGCGGATCACGATATAATCCAACATGACCTACTTTCGCTGCCGGGATAAGCTTTAACATACCATCAACCATACCTAACCCAGCTCGAAGAATAGGTACAAGTCCAATCTTTTTACCAGCAAGTACGTTGGCTTTTGCCTCCATCACTGGTGTTTCTATCGTTTGTTCTTGCAGCGGCAGGTTTCTGGTAATTTCAAAAGCCATAAGCATGGAAACTTCATCTACCAATTCCCGAAACTCTTTCGTTCCAGTGTTTTTATCTCGTATGTACGTTAATTTATGCTGAATTAACGGATGATCCAGTACGAAAACCTTTCCCATTTTGCCGATCACTCCTTTGTATTAGTTGCATCTTTAAAATTGTACTCAAAAATAGATAAGCTTTCAAGCTTAGCGAAAATATTTCCATATTAAATGAATGGTAAATTAGCCTAGCTATTCACGTCTACCTCGAAAAAAGGATGCCCATAAGGACACCCTGTAAAATCTATGCAAAGACAGCATATAATGGGAATTTTTCGGTTAATGCTTTTACACGTTGCTCTGCTGTTTTCAAAGTCGTTTCATCTTCGTGATTTTTCAAAGTTAATGCAATTATAGCAGCAATCTCCTTCATTTCTTCTTTACCAAACCCTCGAGAAGTAACTGCAGCAGTACCAATTCGAATCCCACTTGTTACAAACGGACTCTCTTGATCAAATGGTATCGTGTTTTTATTGGTAGTTATACCAATATCGTCAAGAACCTTCTCTGAAATCTTTCCTGTTAAGCCAAGCGGCGTAACATCTAAAAGCAGAAGGTGATTATCCGTTCCTCCAGATACAATACGAATTCCTTCTTCCTGTAATGCCTTTCCAAGTACAGTTGCGTTTTCAATAATATGCTTGCTGTATGATTTAAAAGAATCGGATAATGCTTCTTTGAATGATACTGCTTTTGCAGCAATAATATGCATTAAAGGGCCACCCTGCATTCCTGGAAATACTGTTTTATCGATCTTTTTAGCAAAAGCTTCTTTACACAATATCATCCCGCCTCGTGGACCACGCAATGTTTTATGTGTTGTTGTAGTTACAAAATCAGCGTATGGAACAGGATTTGGATGAAGTCCTGCAGCAACTAGTCCAGCAATATGTGCCATATCAACCATTAAATAAGCGCCTACCGCATCGGCAATCTCTTTAAATTTTGCGAAGTCGATAACTCGTGAATACGCACTGGCACCCGCAACAATTAACTTCGGCTGAACTTCTTCCGCTTTTTTTAATACTGCATGATAGTCAAGTTGTTCAGATTCTTGATCGACACCGTAATCTACAAAGTTATAAAGCGTACCACTAAAGTTAACTGGACTTCCATGTGTTAAGTGTCCACCATGACTTAAGTTCATTCCAAGTACCGTATCTCCCGGTTCTAAGATTGTAAAGTAGACAGCCATGTTCGCTTGTGCACCTGAATGAGGTTGAACATTTACGTGATCTGCTCCAAATAACTGCTTTGCACGATCACGAGCTAGATTCTCTACCACGTCAACATGCTCGCATCCACCATAATATCGTTTTCCTGGATAACCCTCTGCATATTTATTTGTTAACACAGAACCCATCGCTTCCATAACTGCTTCTGAGACGAAATTTTCTGACGCAATCAGTTCAATTTTATCCTGCTGGCGTTTTTTCTCTGCTTCCATAGCTTCAAATAACTCCATATCTATTTGTTTCACATGCTCCATTGTAAAACCTCCTATGTATTTTAATCACTTCAGATGTTGTTCAAAACATTGGAATAAATTTCAATAGACTTTCATCCAATAATTTGAACAGTGACCCTAATGTGAATAATTAATAATTTGTGAATAGCTGTGTCAACTACTAGCATAGACAGCTCGATGCCCACCAATTCTTTTTGGTCGAGTATATGCTGCTACAACCCTCGCATTACCGAGAAAACGCTGTTGAAAACGAATAGGAACTGCTACAGATTTTAAATGCATCCCAATCATTGTCTCTCCAATATCTATACCAGCATGTGCCGAAATACATTCGACAATCACTGGGTCCTTCAAATGTTTATAAGCATACGATGCCATTGATCCACCCGCTTGACGGGTAGGAATCACGGATACTTCTTCTAATTTATATTGTTGCATTACTTTTCGTTCTACGACAATTGCTCTATTTAAATGTTCACAACATTGAAATGAGAGGTGAATACCTGTTTTTATTTGTAATTCAGTTAGCTGTTCAAAAATGACTTCTGCGATTTCTTCACTTCCAGAAGTACCAATTTGTTGCCCTGCTACCTCACTGGTAGAACATCCTACTACAAATAATTCACCTTGATGTAAGAAACCTGATTTCTCCCATTCCGTTTGCATATTAGACAATTCTAGCTTCATTTGCTTCAGAAGTTCGAACATTTTTATCACCTACCATGTGATATAAGTCTAGGCAAGCCCATAGCTTGCCTTACTGCTCTTCATACGTTGTAATTTTGTTAATTCGATTTTCATGACGTCCACCGTCGAAGTCCGTTTCTAGCCAAATTCTTGCAACCTCACGAGCAAGACCTGGACCGACAACACGTTCCCCCATAGCAAGAACATTTGAATTATTGTGTTGGCGTGTCAATTTCGCACTATATACATCATGAGTTAAGGCACAACGAATACCTTTTACCTTATTCGCTGCAATCGACATTCCAATACCCGTTCCACAAATAAAGATACCTCGATCAAATTCTCCACTGGCTACTCGTTCTGCTGCCGGTAATGCGTAGTCTGGATAATCTACTGACGATTCACAGCTACAGCCAACATCCTCATAGTCAATGTTCATCTCCTCTAGTAAGTCCTTTATTTCATTACGGACAGTCATTCCTGCGTGATCTGCAGTAACAATTACCTTCACTTTTTGTTGCTCCTTTCTAGTACCAAACTAATTTACTTTAAACTGATTGATTTGCTGATTTAAGCTCTTAGCTTGCTCTTCTAATTCATGTGCTAAATGATCCACTTGTTCAATCGTAGATGCTTGCTCGTGAATTGCTGCATTTACCTCTTCTGCTCCAGCCGATGTTTCTTCAGCAATCGCAGCAACCTCTTGTGATTGCTTTACGGTATCCTCAATAGATTTTAATTGGCGATCCACCAATTCCGAGATACGATCAATTTCACTAGCTACATTCTCAACAGAACCTGACATTTGCGCAATTGCCTTGTTCGTTGTTTTACCATTAGCAGCTTCTGCTTTTGCATAGGAAACATTTTCGTTAATTTTAGCAACAACACCAGAGACATCTTTTTGAATTGCAGCAATTAACGCAGAAATTTGCTGTACTGCTTGTGCACTCTGATCAGCTAATTTTCGAATTTCATCAGCTACTACTGCAAAACCTTTTCCATGCTCTCCCGCACGCGCCGCTTCAATTGAAGCATTTAATGCAAGTAAATTTGTTTGTTCGGCGATTTCACCAACCAAGGTAATAATCGTCTCAACTTGTATGGCATTTTGCTTTAAATGGTCAACATCCTTTAATGATAATTCCTGTTCATTGGCTAGCTTCTGAATACCATCAACGAGTTGATTAACAGCTAGCTTACTGTGATTTAGGACGTCGAGCATCTCTCCAGATTTTTCTTTTGAGTGTGTCGCCTTACGCTGAACCTCTTGTGCCAGCTCTGTTGCCAATTCAACTGCTTCAGCAGTATTTTGAATAGCTTCTGATGAGCTCTCTGCCCCTTTTGATATATCATCAATTGACGAGCGTATTAAGGTAGAATGTTGCGTAACCTGATCGGAAGCATCTTTAATATGAATAACTGATTTATTTGTACTTTCAAAATGCCTATCTATATTATGTACGATATTCGTCAGATTTTTAAGCATTTTGTCAAATGAGATTCCAAGTGCTCTGATTTCATCATCCGATTTAGAAATTTCTATAACTTGATTCAGGTTGCCCTTAGCAGCATCAGATGCAGCGGCTTCAAGCTTTTCTAGTGGTTTTACTATGAAACGGGCTGCAAAAAATGCTAATATCCCTGACCAAATAATACCAAGTATAAGTGTTCCGATCGTAAATAGTTGTTCAGAGATTTCCCAGTAATTTTGCACATAATTAAAGACAACATAAATAAAAATGGCACTAACCGAATACGTTACCAGTGCTAATACTGTCGTAAACAACACTAATTTCAGCCGTAAACTAAAACGATATCTTTTCTTTTCCATAATACGTTCCCCTGCCTATTTTGATAATTTTTTTTGCAGTAGATCGATATATTTATCCAATTCATTTAGTGTCTCTTGATATATTCGTAAATCTCCACCAAAGGGATCTGATATATCGTAGTTAATTAAATTAGCCTCGAGTCTTCGAATATTAGTTATGTCTTCTGCAAGATACTCTTGAATCTGTTGGTCTAAGAGAGAATTATCTAGCTTATGCTGATTTTCTTGGATAAATAGTGACCTTTTTTCCTCATATTCCGCATATGACTGCTTTAATTTCTTCCATACTTCTTTATCGGCTTCGGAAACGTATTCTTTTAACGTATAGTACTTATCCTGATAGTTAGGATATTCCATTATAAGTGATTGCTTATGCTGTGTTGTCATTGTCAAAACAACGTCTGCCCAATTCAAAAGCTTATTTGTGACTGGTTGCGATTGATGATTCAGCACTATTTGTTTTTGTCTTAAAACTTCTATGGCTTTTGGACTTGCATACTGACCTTCCGCAGCAAAAATGCCAGCCGATTGTACTTCTGCTTCTGGTATTTTATGTTTCACTAAAGCTTCTGCCATTGGACTGCGACATGTATTGCCTGTGCAAACAAACAATAATTTCATAAAAGGGAACCTCCGATAACTAAACTCTTTCTCCAATATACCATATTCGTCTTCCTATAAACCACCACCTTTTTATTACATTTTAAAAGAACTAATTCTCAGCTAGTAACCAGCGCTGAGAATCAGTTCTTAATTAAAGTACGACTATCTGACTACAATAGCTTAATTTTCAAGATGTAATTTCAATCCTTCATGAGAATTGGTAAATCCAAGCTGTTGATAAAAAGCTAGTGCATCTGGTCGTTGTTTATCTGTCGTTAACTGTATAACATGGCAACCTTTCTCCTTAGCTTGTTGAATAGACCACTCCATAAATTTCTTCCCCACACCACGTCCTCTTACAGATGCATCAATTCTTACTCCTTCTACGGTTGCTCTCCAGCCTCCCTGGTATGTAAGATATGGTGTGAATGTAATTTGCAGTACACCTACCACTCGATTTTCCTTTTCTACCACACATAAGCTATTATTTGGATCTGAGTCAATGGCTTGAAAAGCTTGGTGATAGCTTAGAGGTAATGGGTTTTCATATTTTTCTCTTACTTCCCCAAGCTTATCATCAGCTAGTAACTTGACAATGTCATTGAGATCATCAAAATTAGCAAGCCTAAACGTAAGATTAGATAGCATGATTCTCCTCCTGAGTCGCTTGTTTTCTATTCACCATAAGCTTACCCGAGAAAGCGAATAAAATATAATACGCTCTCATTATCTGAATCAATAATTATAGATTATAATGACAATGGGGCTTACCCAAACAATAATTGAAACCCAAATCCGATTAGAATACTACCTCCTAATAATTCACTGTAAACACCTAGGAATCCTCGTACCTTCCTACCTAAGAGCAATCCGACCCAACAAAGGATGGAACTAATTATTCCAAAAAGCAATAACGCCACAATTGTTTTTACTCCAGATATCCCCAGACTAAGTCCCACTGAAAAGCTATCAATACTCAGTCCGAATGCTAGTAAGATCAGTCCTCCTCCTATAGGCTGGATGATTTTCTTTGCTTGATGATTAAATGCAGAGAACATTATTTGTGCACCAATACCTATGAGTAATAGCCCTCCAGCTAGTGTCGTTAGATGACCAATTTGTTCCGAAATTATTCTCCCTAAAATGATTCCTATAAAGGGCATAATGACATGAAATTGTCCAACAACTATGCCTATTAACGCTATTCGTTTCAGACGCAAGCGCTGCATACCCAATCCCAGGCTTACAGAAAATGCGTCTAGGCCAAGTGCTAACGATAAGAACAACAAAGCCGTAAATTCTCCAATATACCCCGACATCGATAATCCCCCTAGGACACGCTTATAAACTATATGCATGTCCTACATGGAATATGAACATAGGGAAAGTGATTTATACAGACCACCTAACAATCAGATTTTATAGAAAGCAAAAGCCAGACAGATTCGAAACGTTTCAGCTAAATTTCGAACTTGTCTGGCTTTCTCCAGTTATAAAGTGAAGCTTTACTGATTGCTAGTACCAGAAGGGTATGACCTAAAGACATTCGAATCAATCGAACATTTACTGGCTGTCTATATTCGCCTTATGGCATTGCCTCAATTTAATTCTATATACTGGCTTGCAGCTTTTTTTAAACGATTCATCACTGCCTGTCCGATCCCTTTCTCTGAAAAGGACTCACTAATAATAATGTCAACTTTTCCGTTCTTGAACGTTCGTAATGCATCATATAATTTTGACGCGATTTGAGTAAGATTATCTCCTAGCGGGATGACTTCATCCGCAGTTAAATGGTTGGTAGCCTTTGTACTTGCCATTAAGCCCACCAGCTTTCCCTCCATTTTCAACTGGTTGATTTTTCGTTGAATCGCTTCTAAAGAACCCTCCACAATATATAAAGGAACTTCTGGTGAATAATGTTTATATTTCATACCTGGTGATTTAGGTCTTTCGGATTGATTTGCCAAAGCTGGATCAATCATAACAGCCCCAGTTATTTCTTTTATTTCCTCCTGTGTAATGCCACCTGGACGGAGGATAATAGGAATATCTTGTGTACAATCTATCACCGTTGATTCCAATCCAACACCAGTTGTTCCGCCATCCACTACCCCAGCAATTTTCCCTTGTAAATCAGTCCAAACGTGTTCCGCACTAGTAGGACTAGGCTTTCCTGATAAATTTGCACTAGGCGCTGCTATTGGTAGATCACATACACGGAGTAACCACCTTGCTATCGGATGACTTGGGATTCTCACGCCAATGGTTGATAAGCCCGCTGTTACGTTTTCTGCACATACCCCATTACTCGGCAAAACAAAAGTAAGCGGTCCAGGAGCAAAAGCTTCCATTAACTTATCCACATATGCGGGCCATCCACACACAAGTCGCTCTAACTGTTGTTTATTAGCAACATGTGCAATAAGCGGATTATCCTGAGGTCGACCCTTGGCTGCAAAGATTTTGCTAACCGCCTCAGAATTGGTAGCGTCTGCACCTAATCCATAAACTGTTTCGGTTGGAAATGCTACCGTTTCGCCTTGCTTCAAAAGTGTGGAGGCTTCTTGAATCATCTCTATATCTATTTTTTCTTGTTTTGTTAATTTCCAATACTTTGTTTCCATCAATGTTGTTACCTCTTTTCTACTATAATCATTTTAGTAGATAGCAGATGTTTTCGCAATGGAACAAGTATACATTCAGCTTGCATAAATACTCTGTACGTTCCCTAACTTATCTTTTCCTTGAAACTTGAAAAATAAAATTCGAAGCTAAATGAAAAACACCCTCGGTCGATTCCTAAATGAACAAGCAGCTGTTGATCCTAGATTATTCTAAGCATTTCCCATAGAAAGCAAGAAGTGACTCATCTTAATTTCCCTTCAACTAGATAACTATAGAGAGTTAAGTTATACACATCATCACAATTCAATTTATCCACAGCATTATTCTTTAATAATTTAGTTATACTAACTAATGTTTGAATTATACACATTTATCCACAATAAATACGGTGGATATCCACAGTTTTTGTTGATATGTTTGTGGAATTCCTTAGGACACATGATACAACCACCAATTACCGTTTGATTTATCATACTTATCCACGAAAACTTTTTCCTTTTGTGGATGGAATTGTAACGCTTCCAATAAGATATCAACAACCGGCTGATGACTATGCACATATACTCGCTCAGCATGCTGCTGCTTAGCCATTAAAAGGATAGATTCTAATAAAACAGGAAGATGCGCCGCTTCTGATTGTGTAATATATAGTTGCTTTAACCAATAAGTTCCTTCTTCCATTTCTTCTAGTATAAAGCAACCTTCTATCTCTCCTCTTAATTCAACCACATACCCTTTCCGAAGTAGACTTTCTTGATTCACATTAGGGTTATTTTTTAAAAAATGCTCTATTTGTTCAGAAGAAGCTTTATAAGCTGGAATTAAATTCATTTTATTCACCTCTATCTAGATTTAATAGTCTTTAACCATTTACCTCATTCTATGCAAAAAATGGTATATCTATGACCACCCTAGCCATTCAAATAGAAAAAATTTGACCTCTGTTTTTTCCTCTTGCTTTGCCATTTCTTGCTTCTCTGCTTCCTTTTTCTCCTTCGATTCAGCAGCTACAGCACTAGTACCATTTGAAAAATCAAGAAAACACAATGGAGGAAATAGAACACACCACCAATTAGCACCTTGTCCCTTACCTATCGTGATGAGAACCGCTTCATATTCACCAGCTGGGTAGACGTATGAACCATACACTTTTGCTGGAAACGTTACGTTCTTTCCATATTTCACTTGAAAAGCATTAGAATTTCCTGATTCATCCATAGCATTAGCTATTATTTCCTTAATTTCTGGTGTACGTTCCTCTATTAATCTTCTAGCTGCTTCAATGTCTGTAATCTCTTCTACCCATTTGGTGATTTCTTCATTTACTCGATCTCGTACAAGTCTTTTTAATTGTTGATCTTCCTCACTATCACTGTTCGCTAGAATTCGTAAGCGAATGGCATCATCAGGTATTACTTGATACGATTGATTCATACCCTTTTCATCGGTATCCTTACCGGTAATTTGTGCAGGTATACTTAACATAAGAATAACTATTATAAAAACAAAAAATACTAGTTTCTTCATTATCCTGTACCTCCCTACTAACTATAGAAAACAGTATTGTCAGGAAGTGATAAATTTAAACTAGTATTCGATAAAATCATATTTTTATAGCTTTGCAAACAAGATACGATCCTTGCCGTTTATGTCCTTTAGAACGTTTATGTCACTATTAGGATACGTTTTTTTCACTAGGAATGTCACAGCTTCACCTTGTTCATGACCAATTTCAAATGCAATACAGCCATTCTTACGTAATACCTGTTTAGACTGGGATAGAATTTGTTTATATGCTGCAAGTCCATTTTCATCGGCAAATAAGGCAAGCTCGGGGTCAAAATTCTTAACAGTATCCGATAATTCTGATACCTCATCTCTTGATATATAAGGAGGGTTTGAAACAATAATATCTACCTGCATATGCTGCTCTATTAATGGTATTAAAAAATCTCCTTGATAAAAACGTATATTGGTATGATAATGCTGAGAATTTTCTCTTGCTGTAGCCAATGCTTTATTAGATATATCAGTGGCATATATAGAGGCATTTTTTAATTCTAACGCAAGTGTAATCGCTATAATGCCACTTCCAGTCCCCGCATCCACAATTGTTGGTATCTTATCCACAATCTTCGAATTTGTATATTGTATAACATGTTGTACAAGCTCTTCTGTCTCTGGTCTAGGGATAAGTACATGTTGATTAACATGGAATGTTCTACCATAAAATGATTCATAGCCAATCAGATGTTGAATGGGTACCCCTTGTTTAGCATGCTTCACTATATCCTTTTCATATCTTGCTATCACTTCTTCCGGTACGGAGTCACGCATTGTCACAAAAAATTCAGAGCGTGAAACCTGTAGGTGATGCTGCAGAAGAAGTTCTGCTACTCTTTTTTCCCTATGATGCTTTTCTAAAAAAAGAGAAGCCCATTCGAGGACTTCATATTGCCTATTCTTTTTCATACTATTCACCAATTTGCTCCAGCTTTTTAGTTTGCTCTTCCATAACTAATGCGTCAATAAATTCATCTAGTTTACCTTGCAATATTTGATCCAACTTTTGTATAGTTAAACCGATTCGATGATCTGTCACACGATTTTGCGGGAAATTATACGTACGAATACGCTCCGAACGATCTCCAGTACCAACAGCAGATTTTCTATTTTCATCATACTCGGCTTGTGCTTCCTGTTGATACTTATCATAAATACGGGCACGAAGTACCTTCATAGCTTTTTCTTTATTTTTAATTTGAGATTTTTCATCTTGAATCGAAACGACAACTCCAGTTGGAAGATGTGTTAGGCGTACTGCTGACATCGTAGTATTAACACTTTGCCCACCAGGTCCGCTGGATGCAAACGTATCAACACGGATATCCTTTTCATGAATATCCACTTCCACTTCCTCAGCTTCCGGTAGGACTGCCACGGTCGCTGTAGAGGTATGAATCCTTCCTCCGGATTCTGTTTCCGGAACACGTTGAACCCGATGTGCACCATTTTCAAATTTAAGTTTAGAAAAAGCGCCTTTACCGTTTATCATAAAGATAATTTCTTTATAGCCACCAACACCTGTCGTACTCGCTTCCATTACTTCAATTTTCCAGCCATACTGCTCTGCATAGCGAGAATACATACGATATAAATCTCCAGCAAATAGTGCTGCTTCATCACCACCAGCTGCACCACGAATTTCCATGAACACGTTTTTATCGTCATTGGGGTCTTTTGGTAATAGAAGAATCTTCATTTTATCTTCTAGTTCTACTATATTATCGTTGAGCTCGGTTATCTCCAATTTCACCATTTCTTGCATTTCTTCATCTAGATTATCTTCTAGCATTTCCTTTGCATCCTTCAGTTGGGATGTCATATCTTTATACTCTCGAAAAGCTTGAACAACATCTTCCAGCCCAGCTTGCTCTTTTGAATATTCACGTAGTTTCTTGGAATCATTTATAATTTCCGGATCACTTAACATTTCATTTAATTTATTGTAACGATCTTCTAAAGACTGTAAACGTTCTAGCATCACGGCCACCTCTTTCTGATTAACAGTATAATTATAGTATACTCACGTTATGAGGTCAAAGTTATACCCACTTGCTCATCTATTATATGATTTTTTCTATTACACATACAGAATATATTTATGCATTGTTATACAGCGAAGTACAAAACAATTTTAACTTAAAACCAAATGTTTAGTTGTCGCTTGTACTTCCTTCTTATCATTCTATTCTTATACAACCAGTTTATCGGGTTTAAAACGCTTTTAAACAGTAAAAACAAAGGATATATAAAGCGAAACTTCAATTAGTGGGGATTATATTTAATATAGAAACTGGAATATACGAGGCTCCTGCGAAAAAAGAAACGATGTAAAGCCCAAGAGGGCTGGACGCAGAAAGCGAGTATATTCCAGTATGTAGGTATGGAGCTGCTTTTAGTCAACCCCTTGATCTTGATAGCTTCGATAAGCTATTTAAAATAGTATTCGTTGGTTTATTAGGCACTTCGTGATGATGGCGGCATCTTGGCTCATAAGACTCCGATGCTCCGACTAAAATAATTGGATCATCATACGAAGCGGGCTTATTATTAATCAAACGTTGTGTACGGCTAGCTGGTGAACCGCAAATCGGACAGATGGCATTCAGCTTCGTCACCGACTCACTTAAAGCCATTAGCTTCGGCATTGGTCCAAATGGTTCTCCGCGAAAATCTGTATCCAAGCCAGCAGTAATCACACGAATCCCTTTATTTGCTAATTCTTCAACTGTGTCAACTATATTCTCATCAAAAAATTGGACCTCATCAATGCCAACGATGTCTACTTTTTCATCCATATGCTCTAATAACTCATCTGAACTACTCACCGGTCTAGCAATAATTGAAGTACCGTTATGCGAAACAACTGCCTCTTCTTCATATCGATTATCAATAGCTGGTTTAAACACTCGTACTGATAGGTTTGCATAGGTTGCTCGACGAACACGGCGGATTAGTTCTTCAGATTTACCAGAGAACATACTGCCACATATTACTTCGACCCAACCACTTTGCTTCATCACATACATGATAAGTGTCCTCTCTTTCAATAATTACAATGTATCTTAGTAGTTTACCCGTCATTTATTTTACCTTACATGGAAATAAAGCATTTATTAAAAAACGCTGTTAATATATCAGAATAACATGATAACGTCTGGTTC
This sequence comes from Virgibacillus sp. M23, assembly GCF_034190895.1. Lineage (NCBI taxonomy): Bacteria > Bacillati > Bacillota > Bacilli > Caryophanales > Bacillaceae > Virgibacillus > Virgibacillus sp. M23. The sequence goes on from NZ_JAWDHA010000046.1 coordinate 26,932, forward strand.
GTCCTCTTTCCACATTCTCTCGTAGTAAAAAGTAAAAAACAGGCAAAGATTAGACGTTTTGCCTGTTTTTAAGGTTATTTTCAATAATTCTAGCTAGGACATCAAAGTGTTCCTGCTATTTATTTCATATTATATTTTTTCTTGAATCGATCTACGCGGCCGCCAACTTTATCAGCTTTTTGTTTACCAGTGTAGAAAGGATGTGATTCTGAACTGATCTCCACACGAATCAATGGGTATGTGTTACCATCTTCCCACTCAATTGTTTCGTCAGAAGACTTTGTTGAACCACTCAAGAATTTAAAATCTGAGCTTGTATCAAGAAATACTACTTTTCTGTATTCTGGATGAATTTCCTTTTTCATGTTATTCCACTCCTTTTTGCCCTGAGTCCTTTGGAAACAGAGTTATTGTAAGAGCCGTCATAGGTACAATACCTTATCTAAACTCACATAAAAAGATTATAACAGTCTGGCCATCTGAATGCAATAGTATAGAATTAAATAATTGAAGTTGACGCTTTACCTCTTAGTGCCACGGCGTTTCATTTCTTCGTCCATTAATTGGAAAAATTCTTCATTATTTTTTGAAGATTTAAGCCGCCTTAGGAAACGTTCGAGGAAGTCATTTGAATCTTGCATTGTTTTACGGATTGCCCACATTTTATCTAGATGGGCTTTTTCTACAAGTAATTCTTCTTTTCTTGTACCTGAACGTAGAATATCAATTGCAGGAAAGATTCTACGTTGGGCAAGGTTACGATCTAAATGTAATTCCATGTTACCTGTGCCCTTGAACTCTTCATAAATTACATCATCCATCCGTGATCCTGTATCAACTAATGCTGTAGCAAGAATTGTAAAGCTTCCGCCTTCTTCAATATTTCTCGCTGCTCCAAAGAATCGTTTTGGACGGTGAAATGCCGCAGGATCAATACCACCAGAAAGTGTACGCCCGCTTGGAGGGATAACCAGATTGTATGCTCGCGCCAGCCGCGTAATACTATCCATTAGCACAATAACATCACGTTTATGCTCCACTAAACGCATTGCTCTTTCCAGCACTAATTCTGAAACTTTAATATGACTCTCTGGTACTTCATCAAATGTAGAACTTACTACATCAACATCAGGATGTACAGATCTTTCAATATCAGTTACTTCCTCTGGACGTTCATCAACAAGTAGAATAATAAGCTTTGCATCTGGATGGTTTTCAGAAATACTGTTTGCGATCTCTTTTAGAAGCATTGTTTTACCAGCTTTAGGGGGTGCAACAATTAAACCTCGTTGACCATAACCTACCGGTGTCATTAAATCAATGATACGCGTAGACAATTTATTTGTTTCTGTCTCAAGTTTCATTAGACGATCTGGATACAATGCCGTTAGAGCTGGGAAGTGAACTCTTTCCTTCGCTGTTTCAGGATCATCACCATTTACCGCATCTACATGTAATAACCCGTAATATCTTTCATTTTCTTTAGGTGGACGAACTTTACCAGATACTTTATCCCCATTTCGTAAATCAAAGCGACGAATTTGCGATGCAGATATATAAATATCCTCTGCACTCGGGGAATAATTAATAGGTCTTAAGAAGCCGAATCCTTCTGATGGAATAATCTCTAAAATCCCATCCATAAATAGATACCCATCTTTTTCAGCCTGTCCTTTTAAAATTGCAAAAATAAGTTCTTTTTTCGTTAACTTTGCATAATAAGAGACTTTATACTCCCTTGCTAATGCATAAATTTCTTTCAATGTTAACGTCTCCAGATGGGAGATAGTTAATCCTGCCATAAAATCACCACGCCTATTTAATATTAAACATAGAAAAAATATAATTACTAAAACCCATTGCATTATTACGAGTTTGTGATTTTCACTTCTTTTTTGGAAGGTCTGTCCTTGTAGAAATGAAGAAAATTTCGGAAGCTAGATTAGAAGTCCAACGATATAATCATGTATTAAACATATACCATAATACTCTTTTGATGATTAATATTCAACACCATAATGACAAATATCATAGAAAATCTTAAAGATTTAGAGGTTGTGTCATCATTTACATTGAGGTAGCTAGTGATTATTTATTACGTATATCACTAATTCCAATTATTGTTCGCTTTTAAAATACAGCACATGCTAAATTTTGTAGTTTATATAGAAAAGGAAGCCACTACACTTGACTGGCTTCCTTTTCTATCATCTCTAAAAAAGAAAGTATAGCTACACACAACAGTTGTAACCACATTTCATTATTTTCATACGTTATTCTGGTTTAATAACAAGATCAGGTTTTTTCTGCAGGCTATGCGCACCATCAATAAATCGTACTGTACCACTTTTCGCACGCATTACAATGGTTTCTGTTTTAGCCTTTGTACCCTTAAATTGTACACCTTTTAGTAATTCACCATCTGTTACACCAGTAGCCGCGAAAATAGCATCATCACCACTACAGAAGTCTTTCATCGTAAGTACTTTGTTCAAATCAGCTATTCCCATTTTTTCACAACGTTCTTCTTCCTCTGTGTTAGATGGCACGAGCTTCCCTTGCATTTCACCGCCTAGACATTTTAATGCAACTGCAGCTATAACCCCCTCAGGAGCACCACCAGTTCCCAGTAAAATGTCTACACCCGTTTCATCAAAAGCGGTGTTAATTGCACCTGCTACATCACCATTAGAAATTAATTTAATACGCGCTCCTGCGTCACGAATTTCTTGAATCAATTTCTCATGTCTAGGTCTATCTAGAACAGTTACCACAACATCTTCAACAGCTTTATTTTTTGCCTTTGCTACTGCCTGAAGGTTTTCTATCGTTGATGCATTGATATCAATCTTCCCAACAGCCTCTGGTCCAACAGCAATTTTCTGCATATACATATCTGGTGCATGTAATAATGTACCTTTGTCAGCAATAGCAATAACTGCTAGTGCATTCCATGAACCATTTGCAACAATACTTGTACCTTCAAGTGGATCAACAGCAACGTCTACTCCAGGTCCATGACCTGTGCCAAGCTGTTCCCCAATATATAACATTGGAGCTTCATCCATTTCTCCCTCACCGATAACTACAGTACCTTGCATTGGAATAGTATCAAATACATCACGCATAGCTGTTGTTGCTGCATCATCTGCTTCATCTTTTTTACCTCTACCCATCCAACGAGCAGATTTTAATGCGGCTGCTTCGGTAACCCGAACCAATTCCATTGTTAAACTTCTTTCCATTACGTATCTCTCCCTTTTGTAAAATATCCTCATCCCGAGAAGAATTTTTACAAAGGTATTCCCTAACCTTATGCTAACTTCTCTCTAAGAATTCTGTAGTTGTATAATTTCTTGATCTGTCAATTCTTCACGCCAAATTTTAGCACCTAGGTCGGTTAATTTATCTGTGATTTTCTCATATCCTCGATCAACATGATCGAGTCCAGTTATTTCGGTAACTCCATCTGCCATAAGTCCAGCAATTATTAATGCGGCACCTGCTCGGAGATCCGTAGCGTTAACTTTAGCAGCTTGTAGCTGAACGGGGCCAGAGACAATAGCAGATCCACCTTCTACTTTAATAGACGCATTCATTCTTCTTAATTCATCTATATGCTTTAAGCGAGCAGAATAAATCGTGTCTGTAACCACACCCGTATTTACCGCTTTCGTCAACAAGGTAGTAAATGGCTGTTGTAGGTCTGTCGGAAATCCTGGGTAAACAAGTGTTTTTATATCAACACTTTTCAATGGATTTTTAGGAGCAATAAGTAACTGTTCCGCACTCTCTTCAATAGATATCCCCATCTCACGTAGCTTAGCTAAAAGTGATTCCAAATGAGGAGGAATTACATTATCGATGATAACCTCTTTCCCTTGTGCTGCAGCAGCTATCGTGTAAGTACCTGCTTCAATACGATCAGGGATAATAGTATGTCTGCAACCATTAAGCGAAGGTACTCCTTCAATCCGGATTACATCCGTACCTACCCCTTTTATTTTTGCTCCCATATTCGTAAGCAGTGTAGCCACATCAATTATTTCAGGTTCCTTTGCAGCATTCTCAATAACTGTTTTTCCTTTTGCCTTTACTGCAGCTAACATGATATTGATTGTTGCACCAACGCTTACAACATCAAGGTAGATTCTTGCACCTCTAAGTTCATTCGCCCGAAGGTAAATAGCTCCTTGTTCATTCGTTACCTCTGCACCAAGTGCTTCAAACCCTTTAATATGCTGATCGATTGGACGTGGTCCTAAAAAACAACCACCCGGAAGTCCGATAACTGCCTTTTTAAATTTTCCTAGCATTGCTCCCATAAAATAATAGGAGGCTCTAAGCTTTTTCACTTTCCCATTAGGGAGAGGCATGGCAATCATATTCTCAGGATTGATATGAACGGTTTGTCCATCCCAGGAAACCGTACCACCGATTTCCTCAAGTAAATCGCCTAATGTATATACGTCTGAAATCTCTGGTAGTCCTTCAATAGTTACATTAGAATCAGCTAAAATCGCTGCTGGCAATAGCGCTACAGCACTATTCTTCGCTCCGCTGATTCGTACTTTGCCATTTAGAACATGGCCACCTTCAACTAACATTTTTTGCATTAAGATAACCCCACTTAGGCAAGGAACATGATTAGCATCGAATTATGCTAACATTGACTTGCAAACTTATTTGCAGCAAGTACTGCTGCTTCTGTTCCTTAGGATGTGTACTTCTTCCATTATTATGCAATTATTTTTGCTTATTCCAATCAGCAAGGAATTTCTCGATTCCCTGATCAGTTAATGGATGTTTTACCAGCTGCTCCAATACTTTAAACGGAATAGTAGCAATATGCGCACCCTTTTTAGCAGCATCTATAACATGTAGTGGATGACGTATAGAAGCCGCAATTATTTGTGCATGAATATCATGTTTATTAAATATCTCTGAAATGGTTTCAATTAATACCATACCGTCATGGCCAATATCATCTAATCTACCTAGAAAAGGTGAAACATACGTAGCTCCTGCACGCGCAGCAAGTAGCGCTTGATTAGCATTGAAAATTAGCGTAACGTTGGTTTTAATATTCAATTCGCTAAATGCTTTAACAGCTTTTAGTCCTTCCAATGTCATTGGAACTTTAACTGTTATGTTTGGTGCGATTGCCGCAAGTTCTTTCCCTTCACGAATCATTCCTTCTGCATCCTCGGAAATCACCTCTGCACTCACAGATCCAGAAACTTCTTCTGTGATTTCACGTAATCGATCGTGAAAAGATACATCCTCTTTAGAAACTAAACTTGGGTTAGTTGTGACACCATCTAAAACGCCAAGTGCATTTGCCTCACGAATTTCATCAATATTGGCTGTATCAATAAAGAATTTCATTGATTGTCGCCTCCTAACTAATAAGCTGTTACCGATTATGCTTGTTGTGATGAACCAAATTCACGCATCTTGCCAATAACGGTTTGCTTGATTGCTTCTGTACCAGGTCCTAGGTATTTACGTGGATCATAAAGCTCAGGCTTATCTTTTAATACTTGACGTACAGCGTTTGTTTGAGAGATTTGGTTCTCCGTATTCACATTGATTTTCGCAGTACCTAAAGAAATAGCACGCTGAATATCTTTAGTAGGGATTCCCGTACCACCATGTAAAACTAACGGTAATTTAACAGTTGAAAGAATTTCTTCCATTTCTTTAAATCCTAAATTGGGTTCTCCTTTGTATGGTCCGTGCACTGAACCAAGCGCTGGAGCTAAACAATCAATACCAGTTTGATCCACTAATTCTTTACATTCCTTTGGATCAGCATAAATAACACCGTCTGCTATCACATCATCTTCTTGACCACCAACTGTTCCCAATTCAGCTTCAACGGATACACCATGAAGATGAGCTAGTTCCACAACCTTTTTAGTAATTGCTATGTTTTCTTCAAGTGGATCATGAGATGCATCAATCATTACGGATGTAAAGCCAGCGTGAATAGCTTCTGCACACTTAGCAAAACTTGAACCATGATCTAAATGTATAGCAACAGGTACGGTTGTACCATACGATTCCATAAGTGCCTTCACCATTGATACAACAACGTTGAAGCCACCCATATATTTAGCAGCACCTTCTGATACCCCAAGGATTACTGGGGAGTTCTCTTCTTCTGCTGCCTGAAGAATCGCTTGTGCGTATTCCAGGTTATTTAAATTGAACTGACCAACTGCATAACCATTGTCTTTCCCTTTTTCTAGCATCTCTTTCATTGATACTAATGGCATATATATCCTCCTCTTAGATGAACTATGCACCTATTTGAAAATAATTTAATTACAATATTAGAATACCAACAACAACTCAAAGTCGCAACAATCCTGCTAGTCAACCAATAATTGATTTGACCAAATCACATACTTCTTGGATATTAAAAGGCTTCGTTAGCACACTTTCTACGTTGCTACAATCTTCATTCTCACGAATAACTTCTTCTGTTATACCGCTCATTACAATAGTTCGTGTAGATACACCTGTTTGATTCATCAATCGTATTACCTCGAATGCATTATAAATTGGCAGCTTATAATCAATCATTAATAATTGGAAAGAAGAGGAAGTGACTTTGTCCAATCCTTCTTTACCTGTTTTCGCAGTTTCCACATGATAACCTTCATTTGTAAGGATATCTGTCAGTAGCATACAGATTCCAGGTTGGTCATCGACAATTAAAATTTTCTTTTTCATATAATGAATATCCCCTTTCCAAAAGCATTTATCCCCCATCACTTATATTCTATATGAACAAGATGATATCCTGCTGTCATATTAGGTTTTTACTGATTATACATACTCAACTCGTAAGAAGCGCAAGGAAATAGACTAAAAAAAGTCAACCTATTACTTATGACAAGAATTGTTGCACCTTCTCATAGCGGAGACTAATTACGTAGACTCCTGTGGGATTAGCGCGAGCCGAAAATCCACTTTGCAACGTGTTCTTCTTTGCA
>NZ_JAWDHA010000047.1:0-33516 GCF_034190895.1 Virgibacillus sp. M23
TCCTGCGGGATTAGCGCGAGCCGAAAATCCACTTTGCAACGTGTTCTTCTTTGCAAAGTTAGTTGAGGCCGTGCCCACGGAAAGCGAAGTAATTAGTCGGAGCATTGCCAATATACATCAAACATTTTAGAATAACTACTTGGCTTAACGCAGTCATTGCACTGATTTTATACTTTCTTAACTTATGAAAAAAGGAAGAAATACCGGTGTAGTTTGGTTATCTTTTAAGACAGGATGACTTCTGAGACATACCTATCTATACACCGAGGCTATTTCTCCCCTTTTTCTATTCACATCATTACTCTAGCTACCGTTTAAAATAAGGATTTCCCTTCTGTCCGATCCATAAATCGGATTTTTCCATATGATAGGCAAGTTGCAACAAGCGGTGCTCCTCTCCTTTTCCAGCCATCACTTGAACGCCAAGTGGTAAACCATTATCTGATACATAAACAGGTATCGACATTGCCGGCTGTCCAGTTAAATTAGCCAGTTGTGTAAATGGAGTATAGGTTAAACTAGGTAAAAACATATCATAAATAATGTCCTGCTGCTCTTCGATTCTAGCTAATTGCATCTGTTCAATTAGCCGATCCTTCTCAGCACTGCTCCAAGTGAGTTCTCCTACCTTCGGTGCCGTATACGCAGATGCAGGTGTAATAAAAAAATCGTACCTTTGATGAAAGGTAGCCATCTGTTCAGCGGCAGTATCCCATGATGCAAGGCTGGCAGAAAAGGCAGCTGCTGAAACGGATTGACCAGCAAAATTCAGTAACCATGTCTCCACCTCTACATCATCCGTATCAATCGGCCGACCAATAGATTGCTCGACACTGTTTATCATAGTTGCTATTTCGCCACTGTTCATTAGATAATAGTTTTGCATTAATTGCTTTCCATTAACATCAGGCTCTGCTTCCTCTACATGAAACCCTTGTTCCTCCAACCAATTCACAGTATTCATAACGGCAATCTTTGCATCGTGTGAAACAGGAGTACCAACTGGCGATTTCGTCGTGAAAGCAATCCGCAACTGTTTCGGTAAATGTTGCTTTATAAATAGCTTATACTCTTCTGAAAATAGTTGCGCTTGAAACGCAGCTTCTGGTTGGATCGTTTGTAATATATCCAGCATACTCGCACTATCTCTAACCGAACGAGTTAGTACAAAATCTATCGCTGCACCATGCCATTGCCGACCAACCCCAGGACCTACCGGAGTTCGTCCCCTCGTTGGTTTTAAACCAAATAGCCCTGTAAATGATGCAGGGATGCGAATGGATCCACCACCATCGCTTGCACCAGCAAGCGGGACAATACCTGAAGCGATAGCCGCTGCCGATCCACCACTTGATCCACCAGGAGAGTAGTTTTGATTCCATGGATTCTTTGTTGACCCATCAACCTCTGGTTCTGTTATATTTTTTAACCCAAATTCTGGTGTATTCGTATGGCCCATGAACTGGAAACCTGCATCTCGAAAAGCTGTAACAAAATGCGCATCCTCATTAGCAATAGACGTTTGTAATAGTCTGGATCCTGAGGTGATTTTTTCTCCAGCTAATCGCTGTGATGTATTCTTTAATAGTACTGGAACTCCAGCAAATGGCCGTTGGAAGGATATTTCCTTTTGTGCTTCAGAAAACGCCTTCTCTCTTCTATGTTGAACAACTGCATTTAAGTTAGGATTCACACGATCAAGTTGTTGAAAGCTTACCTCTAGTAATTCTTTGGGAGTTACTTCCTTTTTCCTAATTAATTCAGCTAAAGCGGTAGCATCCATTTTTATGTATTCTTGAACATTCACTGCTATACCTCTTTTCTCCATGATGCCATTAGTGTATCACTGAATGTTCAAGTTACCAAATCTAATCTATTCTTTTTCATAATTGCTTGCATCGTCTTTTTTCTTCCATGGCGGATCGCCTAATTTATGAAATTTCATATTCATTTTTGATATTGCGAACGGGACTAGAAATGCGAAAGCCATGTATATATACGTTTTGAAGCTCGGTAAATTGTTTACAAGATTATGCCACATTTGCTAATCGTCTCCCGTCGTCTTCACTTTATCTGATGAACCAACCATTTGTACCTTTGCTGTCACATTGATATTAATCTTGCTTTGAGAATAATAATTTTCTCCTTTATCCCAATCATCCTTCACTGTATTCCAAAATGAATAGTGTTTCTGATATAATTTGTCACCAACACCGATCACATCAACTTTTAGCTCTTTTTGTAATTTATCTTTTGTTTGAGTAGTCATTTTTTTTATTTTATCTTCTACAGCCTTTTCTACTTTCTTTATATACGAATCCATACGTACGCTTGCCTTTCCAAACCGTTCCGCTACATTTCCATTTACATGAATATCAATTGCTACGTCGATGTCAGTTTTATCTTTTGGAGTCACCTGGATACCTCGATCTACACTCTTTAATTCCACTGTAACCATTTCGCCATTTACGTTTACTTTAATGGACCCATCTGTACTCGTTTCTGTTAAAAACGCTAGACCCTTAGCTTCCTCACCCATTAAGGAATCAACCATCTCGTTTGTCACACCATAAAAAACTGCTGCTCCTTTATATTGGATAAATTTATCGGCAAAATGTACCTCTGGGATACTATAGCTCCGTTCGCTTAATAGCAGTTCTTGTACTTCTCCAATATGAACGGGCTTTAATGATCCAGCATTCTTATAATTATTTTCCATCAAGGAATCCAAATACAGTGCAGGTATTTTCTCGTTGTCAGGCACTATGTCTAGTATCTTTCTTGCTTCCCCCTCGGCAATTACGATACGGATACCTCTCCGCATTTCATGATCGCGGATAAATAAGTCCATAATACTACCAAACAGATTGGGTTCCCTTACTACATCCTCAGATACAATTAAAACCTTTAAATGCTGGTAAAAAGGTACCTGACTAGTTAATGTAGCCATTTCACGATTGACTTGAAAAAGACTTTCTCCAGTAGCAGATATATTTAGATACGCCTTCTGTCCCCCACCTCTTCCTTGCATCGGAGCACCTAATCCTGAAGGAACAACGAATTGGCTTGTCAACATTAACTCATAGGAACCATCTGCTTTCTTTTCTACTAAATCGATAGCGGATCCAACTGCGAAGCCTCGATTTTCGATTTCTACCCGATCCCAGCAGCCCGCTAATACTAATGTCAGCAAACAATAATAGAGAAGGAATACCAGCTTTCTTTTAGGCATTTGATCTTCTCCTTTTAATAAGCGACATGATAACTAACAGAACGGTAACAAATAAGGTGACTAAAAGACTGTAAGAACTAACAAATTTACCAAGCTGAACTACCGTTATTAAATCTTGAGGGAACATGCCAACAAGATATATTAATGGAGTAAGAATATATACTAGTTGAATCTTTTTTAATTTCGAAACAGATTCTAAGGCAAATACCGTTACATCAAAGGACATAGCAGTTGTATTAAAGATTGACATAATCCAGATCACAAAAAAGATAGAGTCAAAGCGCTCGAAAAATCCACCCGGAACCTCGATTTCTTTAGCTAATTCAATAATGGGATAGTTTAAATTTGCGGTTGCTAAATTGCCAAATACACCTAAACATAACAGATAGATAAGGATGTATAAAGCAGGTACAATAGCCATACCAATTGCTGCCATCTTCGGAGCCTTTTTAGGCTTACGAACAATGGAGGTATAAAAAAGTAAAATGGCCGAACCAGTAAAAGAAAATGAGCTTGTTTGCATTGCCTTTAAATGCCCAGTTAAATCCGTTTTAAAAACAGGCAGATAATTGTCAACACTAAACCAAGCGACTGCGAACCCACCAACAAGCATAGTTATAAAGATAATAATCGGGAAAAACATCATGTTTAACCGGAAGAGCCCTGCTCTAGATCCAGCTATTGCATAAACAACAACCAGTAAAAACGATAATGCAATAACTTCTACTGGAGTCTGATCAAATAAGTATTCCTTCGCAATATCAGAAATAACCCGTATCATAAATGCCGTTAATACAAACCCCTGCAGCGCAAGTAGAATGGTAAGCACGGTAGCAATTGGTCGTGTTACGAGTGATGAAGCATAGCTGAAAAAGGATTGATGTGGATAAGTAGAAGCAAGCTTTGCAATTATCCAAGCAAAGCCAATAAATAGAACACCAACTATGAAAATAGTTAGCCAACCATCCGCTGAAACTGTATTTTTTGCAATTTCTCTAGGTAAAGAAAGGATACCAACACCAATAACGGTAGAAGGAACGGCTATCAATAATTCTTTATCACTAATCGTTTCATCGCCATATTCGAACCACTTCAAACCTTTTTCCCCTCCTTATCTCCAGCCTTCGAATCGGTTGGCTGTAAGTATTCAGGACGCTTCGTTAGCATAGGTATCGGCACACGTAGGATTAAATCATCCCAATCTCTAAAGAAGGTTGGCGCAAATGGTGCTGAATACGGTACACCGAAGCTCTTCAGATTTACAATATGAATATTAATCATAATATACGCAAGCACAATACCGTATAATCCTAAAAAGGCTGCTGCTAACATAAACGCAAACCGGATTAACCGAAAGGATATCGCTACACTATACAACGGAAGTGTAAAGGATGCTACTGCCGTTAATGCTACTACAATTACCATAATCGGGCTGACCACGCCTGCGGAAACTGCTGCCTCGCCAATTACCAAACCACCTACAATTCCGATTGTTTGTCCAATTGTTTTCGGTAATCGTGCCCCTGCTTCTCGTAATAGCTCCATAGTAAATCCCATTAATACAGCTTCAACAAAAGCTGGAAACGGTACACCTTGTCTAGTAGCTGCTATGGAAAAGGCAAGCTGTGATGGTATCATTCCTTGATGGAAGGATACTAATGCAATATATAATGCCGGAAGAAACATCGTAATAAAAGCCGCTAAGTAACGCAGACACCTCAATAATGTCCCAATCAGCCAGCGCTCATAATAATCTTCTGGAGATTGAAACGTATTGCCTATTGTTGTAGGTGCAATTAATACAAATGGCGTACCATCTAAAATGATGACAAACTTTCCCTGTGTTAGCCCAGCAGCTGCTTTATCTGGTCTTTCCGTATTATCTACCTGCGGAAAAGGTGATAAAAAACTATCCTCAATCCATTGTTCGATAAAACCAGATTCAAGCGCATCATCTGTATCAATCGCTTCTAATCGACGATTTACTTCCTTTAAGATATCTGGATGAATAATCCCTGATATATAAGCCACTACGAGCTTCTTTTTCGATCTTCTACCAATTTCATGGGTCTTAAAATGTAGATTTGGATCACGGATTTGCCGGCGAAGAAGCACCATATTTGTCCGTAAATTCTCGACAAACCCCTCTCTGGGACCTCGTATTAATGATTCTGACACTGGTTCTTCAATCGAACGGTTTTCCCACATCTTTGTATCCAATAATAAGACACGATCCACGCCATCGAGGACAAACACAGAACCACCTGAGAGTAGCGAAAGCATTAGTTCATCCATGGTATTCACATTTTGAATACTTGTTAAACTGATTAGCTCTTCATGAATAATCGCAAGTAGATTTGGCTTATCTGTACTTGTCAGCTTTTTATTTCTTTCGATAATCTCTAAATTTTTTAGAACATTTTCTTCTATCGTAGCCTTATCACTAAGACCATCTATGTAAACAATCGCGCACTTATGTTCTCCTAAATGGAATCTCCTCATAACTAAATCATTTGGAGAATCAAGCATCTCTTTTATACTTTCCAAGTTATCGTCAATATTCGCATCTAAATACCGGGAAAAATTCTCATCATTAGCGCTTATCCCTTTTTTACTTTTTCTTTTAAATATGGAGCGAGCAGCCACAGCATCACCTTCAATATAGAGTATTTCTACTCTTTTTTTGCCCTACTTCCTAATAATTTATACAAATTGCTTTTTCCCTAAATACTGTATAATAATTCATTTTCCACAGAAACTACAAAAGATAGTTATTTAACCTGTATAGAATGACGCATATAATAGGAAGGAGTTTTACTTTTGGGAAATCATCAATCTATTGCTCTCTCTGCTGCTGATATATCTTCACTTTGGACTACATACCAAAGCGATACCGTAACAAGGTGTGGACTTCAATATTTTCTAAATCATGTAGAGGATACAGATATTCAACAGATACTCCAAGAGGCACATACTTTAGTAGAAAAGCATATTGCTCATATTGAAGAAATATTTCATACAGAGGGTATACCAATCCCACATGGGTTCATGGATGAGGATGTTGATATTCACGCACCACGTCTTTTCTCTGATCACCTTTATTTAGAATACACACATAACATGACCATTCTAATGATGAGCACTTATAGCATGGCACTTTCCGTTGCAGATCGCGACGATGTTATTGACTATTATTCGACGAACCTTGAATTAGCTAAAGATCTCCATAAACGAACAAAAGAATTAGAAAAGGAAAAGGGTATATATATTCGTACTCCACGTATTCCTAAACAGTCCAATGTGGAATTTATACAAAAGAAAAACTTTATTTCCGGATGGTTCGGTGACCGCAGGCCATTACTTGGTATGGAAATAACCAATTTAGTCTTTCATGCTAAGCGAAATGCATTAGGGCATGCAGTTATTACTGGTTTTAGCCAAGTGGCACAATCAAAAGAAGTTAGAAAGTTTTTTGAAAGAGGTAGAGATATATCAGGAAAGCATTTAGAAGTATTCACATCCATTCTACATGAAGATTTTTTATCTGATGGAGCACTTCTATTGACTTCTGAGGTAACTGATTCAACAAAGCCACCATTTTCTGATCGATTAATGATGACCTTTGTTTCCACCCTCATCGCATCTAGTATGGGGCAATACGGCGTTGCACTTTCTACTAGCCCACGTCATGACCTGAGCATACAATATACCCGTTTAATCGCTGAAGTTGCCAAATATGCAGATGATGGAACGAAAATCCTGATTGAAAATGGTTGGTTAGAGCAACCACCAATGGCAGCTAATCGTAAAGAATTAGCGAAATAGGGCTTTGTATGGAGCAGAAATTATCAAAGAAGAGTAGAAAATTAGAAGTGCTACTGTGGAGTATTGCATTACCAGGTTTTGGCCAGTTATTAAACCAAAAGTACGTAAAAGGTTTATTGTTAGTCGGACTAGAATTTATCATTAATATCATGGGGAACTTTAACCAGATTATTATTTTAAGCTTTCACTTTAGAATCGAAGAAGCAATCGAGGCAACGAATTATCTATGGCTGATGTTCTATCCTTGTCTATATTTTTTTAGTATTTGGGATGCCTATCGAGATGCTGGTGGTGGAAAAAGGCCGTTTGCATATCTTCCTCTTGTGTTCTCGGCATATTTTGTAACAGTAGGTTTAATATTTTCATCTAATCTTACATTATTTGGGCACTTAATCGGTCCTATGTGGTTGCCAATCTTATTTTTACCAATTGGCTTAGGTATTGGAGGAATTATTCAATGGATACTCCTAAAAGTACTTAAAAATAAAACGGATGCAAATGCCTAAAAAGCTCTCGTGATAACTCGAGAGCTTTAAACGATTAAATATATTCTATTATCGTAGTTTAAATTTTTTTACAAGTTCATTTAAGTCTTCAGCAAGCTTTGCTAATTGCTGTGAACTATCGACTACTTCCTCCATTGAACTACTAGACTGCTGAGCTGCTGCAGATGTCTGTTCAATACCTGCAGACGACTCTTCCGTAATAGACGCAATCTCTTGAATAGATTCATTCATTTTATTACTATTTGAAGTCATTTCTGCTAGATTGTCAGCCATGCTATTTATTGTATGAACCATCTCCGTAACAAACATAGAAATTCCATTGAATGTTTCTTGAGTTGATTTAATCTGTGATGTCCCTTCTTCTACCTCTGTATAACTTCCTTGTAAAGATTCCGTTACAAGCGTTGAATTCTGTTGGATATTAGAAACGATTTTTGTAATATCTGTTACAGATTCACCTACCTGCTCAGCAAGCTTCCTTACTTCATCTGCCACTACAGCAAATCCTTTACCATGTTCTCCAGCTCGTGCAGCTTCGATGGCAGCATTTAATGCTAATAAATTTGTCTGATCCGCAATGTCTCTTATTACATTTACTAGACTAGATATTTCCTGTGATTGCACGTCTAGATCCTTCACTTTATGAACAGCATCTTTAACAATTTCATCGATTTTGACCATTTGGGCAGAAGAAGATTTCATCATTGAATCTCCTTCTTCAGTCATCGTTAAAATCTCATTTGATGCTTGTTGTATAAGTGCTCCTTTATCATTTGTTTCCCGAACCTTTGTTGTAAAGTTATCCATGTTCAAGGCAAGGTCACTCGCGTTGTTTGCTTGTGTTTCCGATCCAGCTGACAACTCTTGCATCGTAGTTGCTACTTGCTCTGATCCAGCTTTTACGTCATTCGCTGTTTGTGACAATGACTCGCTGTGATTACCTACCGTCTCAGAAACGGAACCAATTCTTCCCAGAAGTTGATTCGTATTTTGATTCATTTCATTGGTAGCATTTATTAACTGCCCTAATTCGTCCTTTAATGATGTTTGTAAAGGCTCATGATGAAGCTCACCTTTTGCGATTAATTTCATTCGTTTTGTTACGTTAAAGATTGGTCTCGAAATAATACGAACAATAAATAGTTCTATAGTTATACTTATGATGGCTACTAACACGGTAACTACAATTATAACGATATGAGTAGATTTCCCATCGTCTATAATCGATTGCCCGTCATCCGTAATTTCTTCCTTCGTTACTGTAAGAGACTCTTCTAGCCTTGACCGAAATTCACTTTCTAATGGTTCTACCTCGCTTGTCATCTTCGTCATTGCTTGTTCTCTATTTCCAGCGTCATAAATAGAAAATACTGACTCTACCGATTCTTCCCATTGGTTTTTCATATGTATTAGTTCTTTAATCTCTTCATCGTTACCATTTTTGGCAAGCTGTTCTTCTAACGTTTTGTTTTCTTCCTTTATTGCTTCGTATCGCTGTTTATAATCAGCTGCATTATATAGTAAATATCCTCTAGCTAGCCCCGTTTGCTGTGCCAAATTTGCGTTTATTTCTTCAGCAACGCTAACATACGGTAGATCTTGCTCAATCATCTCTTCCACTTGATGATTTGTTTTGCCTACGAAAATAAAATTATATATACCTAAGAGACAGCTTGAAATAATAACAATTGAAAAGCTTACATATAGCTTATTTTTTATATGCTTAAAATTCATTATTTTTTCCATCTACCCAAACCCCTTTTCAGATAAGATACTTCACAACCTCTATATGTGTTTTATCGGAATTATTTTTAGGTAAATGTATATCCTTTTTAATTTTTGTATAATTCTGTTTATTAAACAAGTTGTTTCTTTGATCTATGTTGCTTGAACAAGTATACTAATTATAGGAATTTTTGCAGTTTAGGATTTGAGGTTGGGTGAATTTGAAGAAGAAAAAAACTGGCGATCCCAGAATAAGAAGAACCATCGCGTTTTTAAAAAAATCCCTTATTCTTTTAATGAAAGAAAAACAGATACATGAAATAACCATTAAGGATCTTTGTGAAAAAGCTGGAGTAACAAGACAAACATTCTATCTCCGATTCGATGATCTTGATCAATTTGTTCACTATGTTTCTAATTTAATACTTGAGGACTTTCATGAGAAGTTAGAGGTTAACGAATCGCAGACAGAGCTAAAAGATATGAATCTGGATAATTATACGATCTTTATCCGCCTGTTTGAGCATATCCTCGATAATCAAGCTTTTTATGAATCACTACTTGCTAAAAATACAGGATCTCCCTTCGCTACAGGCTTCAAAAAAGAACTCTATCATTTTATTGAAGCAGGGCTTTCGATGGTCTCTCCTAACGATGAAACAATAGCAGCACCAAGAGAAGTTATTATTGTATATACAACAGCTGCCTATTTTGAAGTCATCGTTTGGTGGATAAATAACAACTATCCTTATTCGAAAGAAAAAATGGCACAAATCTTACTTCACTTATCTGTTAAAGGTCCTTATAAATAAAAATAACCCAGCAATGTGCTAACTGGGTTATTTTTATTTATGTTAGAAAGCATTGACTACACTTCTATAAAGCGGTCCAACCACCATCGATAACTAACTCAGCTCCCGTCATAAAGCGAGATTCATCAGATGCAAGGAATAACGCGCCATATGCCACATCTTCTGGCTTACCTAAATAAGGAAGCTGTGTAAATGTTTGATAGTATTGCATCGCATCTTTCATAGAAGGTGCTGTCATCGGTGTTTCAATAATTCCTGGATGCAATGAGTTAACGCGAATATGATCTTTTGCATAATCTACTGCTGCTGACTTAGATAAGGATCGAAGTGCACCTTTCGCTGCAGTATATGGGCTTGTCCCAGCCATTCCAACAATTCCTCCGATAGAAGAAATATTAATGACAGATCCTCCACCTTGTTTTTGCATTTCTGGAATGACATACTTCATCCCTATAACACAGCCATTCAAATTAATATCCATTACTTTATTCCATTCATTCATTTCCATTGTAGCAATAGTTTCTGGGCTAGATACACCAGCGTTATTTACCAAAATATCAATTTCCCCATATGCTTTCAGCGCTTCAGCAATGACCTGCTTCCACTCTTCCTCTAACGTAACATTATGTTGAAAGGCTATTGCATCTCCACCATTATCCTTTATATCATCTATTACTTTATTTAATAGATCTGTTTGAATATCAGTTGCAATAATTTTTGCTCCTTCTTCAGCAAATAGCTTTGCTTCCATTGCTCCCATGCCATTGGCAGCTCCAGTAATTAACGCTACCTTATTATCTAATCGACCCATGTTCCTCATCCCTTCTTAGAAAAGAATTTGTTTTACAGATGAAGTATATCATTTAAGTTGTTTAATTGACAAATAATTTACTTGGTGTAAATTATTAAAAGATGTCGTTTTTATCCTATAGGAAGAACGCTTCATTAGTTCCGTATAGAAAGGATGACTAGTATTTATTTTTTTATAACTAAAAGAGCTTATAGGAGGAACCTCTTGGTTATCTACAAGCTCTTTTTTACGCTACAACTATTTGCTTTTCGTGTACGAACGTCCTTCTTCCGTAGGCGTATTATAGTCCAACCCTTCCTCTATTGAAGAAGAGCTTTGTTCATATGATCATACAAATATGAATGGTGCTTAGTCACGCACAACTTTCTATAGTATCCTTTTCAATAGGACTTTTATCTAACCTCTTGCCCAAAAGCGCTGTTTCGTCATTGCTTTAATAAATTCATCTGCAAACAATTCTGGTGTCTGCTCTATTAGCACACCAGGCTGACCATCTATGCCTAAAGATTCAATAATGGTAGAAGCTTCCTCAGAAGCACCAATGGGTTTATAGTGATTATAAGATTCTACAACATAGGATTTTGTTTTCCAAATAAAATCATTTCCCATATGATCTCCACCGACAACATACAATCCATCATATAAAAGAGGAGAACCCGTCAAAAAGCTATTATCCACCTTCCACTTTTCCCCGTTCTCCCCTGTGACCGTTCCTAAATCTTTAGCAATAATTACTGGCTGAAGTCCTACTGCTTTCCATTGATTCAATATTGCCCTCGTTACGCTCTCGTTAAATCCTTGGGCAATAATTACACCTACACGCAACGTATCAGGACGAAATATTGTATTTGCCATGCTCACAGCTGGTGATTTCTTGGTTACCGTCGACGCTTCAACATCTGGAATCTCTGCACCAACATTTCGAGCCACACTAGCGGCCAATTTACTACTGATACGTCCTAACATATTTACTACCTGTTGTCTTACAGATATACTATTGACTTTCCCTAATTCAAAACTAAATGCATCAATGATGTGCTCTCGTTCAACCTTTGTCATACTATTCCAGAACAGACGAGCCTGTGAGAAATGATCCATAAAACTCCTTGCTGTTGCCCTAATTTTTATGCCTTCGACTGTGGAAGGATAGGTTACATAACCGCCTTTACTACCTGGTACTGTATAAGGTGTATTATTCGCAAGGGAATTATTATGATAAGCAACCTGCCCTTTATCGATAGTAATTCTAGCAGCACCATCTCTCTGGTTATTATGAACAGGACAAATAGGTCGATTTATTGGCAGTTCTTTAAAATTGGTTCCTACTCTGTAAAACTGCGTATCTGTATAAGAAAACAAACGCCCTTGCAGTAATGGATCATTCGTAAAATCAATACCTCGAACAATATTACCTGGATGAAGTGCTAGTTGCTCCGTTTCTGCAAATACATTATCAACATTTTTATTTAGCGTCATCTTTCCAATGATTTGAACAGGAACATCTTCTTCTGGCCAAATTTTCGTTGAATCTAAAATATCGAAATCAAAATTAAATTCATCCTCTTCTTCAAGTACTTGAATCCCTAGTTCCCATTCTGGGTAATTGCCTGCTTCAATGTTCTCCCATAAATCTCGTCTATGATAATCAGCATCAGCCCCTCCAAGCTTTTGTGCTTCATCCCAAATTAAAGAATGAACCCCTAGCTTCGGTTTCCAATGAAACTTTACAAACCGTGATGTTCCCTCTTTATTTACGAAGCGAAAGGTATGTACACCAAACCCTTCCATCATTCGAAAGCTTCTAGGTATCGTACGATCAGACATAATCCACATCATCATATGTGCTGATTCTTGATTATTTGCAATGAAATCCCAAAATGTATCGTGTGCCGTTTGTCCTTGTGGTATTTCATTATGAGGCTCTGGTTTTACAGCATGTATGAGATCTGGAAACTTAATACCATCTTGAATAAAAAAGACAGGAATATTATTTCCTACTAAATCAAAATTCCCCTCTTCTGTGTAGAACTTTGTAGCAAACCCTCGTACATCACGATTGGTTTCATTCACACCTCTTGAACCCGCTACTTGAGAAAAACGAAGAAAAACAGGTGTCTTTACAGATGGGTCCTGCAAGAACTTTGCCGTTGTTAGCTTCTCTTGAGACTCATATACCTGAAAATAACCATGGGCTGCATAACCGCGAGCATGAACAACACGCTCTGGTATACGCTCGCGATCAAAGTGAGTCATCTTTTCACGCATCATAAAATCTTCTAAAAGCTGCGGTCCCCTAATCCCTGCTTTTAACGTATCCTCATCATTGGAAACTTTAACACTTTCTTCTGTAGTCATAATCTTTCCATAGTTATCCCTTACAAATTCATTCAACTGCTCTTGCTTTTTATTCTCATGTTTCCGTTCACTCTCTTTTCCCACGATGTAAACCTCCTCTTTCGATGCTTGAAAAAGCACATGATTCTACAATAGATTCTATTCTCTAAAAATAGAATTATTCAAAAAAGAGGAGATGGACAATCAATAGTTGACTACGAGTGAATATATGATGCTTTACAGTATGTGATACCAACAAGTGAAAATAGCCTGTTCCCTTCATTTAGCCCATCAGATTAAACTTTTCAAATTTATCGCTGCTAACCTTTCTTATTAAAAATCCATGTGCAATAATACTGAAATGCGTCCTGCATCATGTCTTGTTGTATGATGAATAAATACAAAAAGTAGCCACAACGCTGCAGCTACTTTTTATGTAATGACAAATATACTATTCTTCATCGTCTAGATAGCGATTAGACAATTTCTCCTTATGTACTTGAAATACTTCTTCTAACGAAATATTATATTTGTTAGCAATCACTGTAACATTGCCCAGTACATCCCCCAGTTCTTCTATTAATTCTTGCTTATTTTCCTCGAAAGTATTATTTGCTTCATCGGGACGATCACGACCGATTTCTAGTGACCTTATCGCTCTCGCTACTTCCCCAGTTTCCTCCGCTAGAAAACCGATTCGAATAAATACATTTAAATCAGACCATCCTCGATGATTATAATAATCCTTTACCCATTTCTGCCATTGTTCTATATTCATTACCCATCCTCCCTTTTCACTAAAATACTAACATACCATACATGCTACATGTGCAAGACAAGTTTAGAGTTATGAAAAAATATAAGTCAGCCATATAAAATCCATAGATAGACGATGATTCCTATACCGAAGTGGGATAAAGTGTACTAATTAAGGAAATTTATAGGAACAATTGTAATAATTTACATAATTCTTCTATAATAGAATAAAGGGAGCGTAAAATGATAAATGAGAGGGGGAGTTATTGTTGGGAGACAAACAAGTTCAAAAAAGAGGCTGGAAACATTTCACTATTTTCACTATCATTGTAGGCTTGATTGTAGGAACTACCTCTGTTATATCTGATAACTTATTTTTGCTTGGTGACATATCATTTACTAAATTTGTTATTTCCTATTTATCCATTATGATTAACTCCTTGCCAATGTGGTTTATACTAGCAATGTTTGTAGGCTATACATTTTCAAGAAGCTTGAAGGAAGCAGCTTTATTTGCAGTCATTTATACAATTGTTGCAATTACATTTTATTTTGTAATTGGCTATTTTTATGATGATAATGCAATCTCAACGCCTATTACTACATATGTAGAGTGGTATGGAGCTTCTGCGCTAGGAGGGCTTATTGGTGGTGTTATTGGGTTCTTCCTAAGAAAAACACCATTTGTATTATTAATCTTACTTGCAGGCTTGCTTTTACAATTGTATATAAATGGTATGAGTAGTTGGAATAACATTATTGGTATATCACAAAATATTACCTTTTGTTTAATGATATTATCCATTCTTATTTACTTAGTTACTAGCAAAATAAGTAGTTGTCCAAAAACGCAGCTCCCTAATAGCATGTCTAGATAAACGATTAATAAAAACAACTAACGAATACCGAAAAATTTTAAGCAAAGCAAAAAGGACAAGCGGTTTGATAACTCCTAACAATAGTTCCATGTGCAGTATATGTGTCGTTACTATTTGTACATGGATCTGTTATGAACTTCTTTAGTTCACTCCCAACTTCTTTGTATTGCATTTAATTACAGTGAATCTAGTGAAAAAATACAGAGATATTTTCGAGAACGCGAATATTCTAAGCAAATTCTCATTTAACACTTAACAAAATCTCAGATTAATTCCTTATTTTGTTAATAAAGGAGTTGGATAAAAAATGAAAATTAGTGTTCTGGTAATTAGTTTACTATTACTTACTTCATGTAATGGAAGCTATCAATCATTAGTGAGTAAGAAGACCGAACAAGCACCTCTCTCTCACCAATCAGATCATCCATTACATGATTTAGTTGAATATCCCATTATTAGCGATGTGGTCGACATGAAAGAAATGGATTGGGATATAACAAAAGATAATCTTTATAAGCGCGTTATCCTTTTTAAAAAGAATGGTGAAATAAAATATAAATCAATTTATATTAAAAAAACCAATAGGTTAAAGCTAGTGAAACTTGATGAAGGACTTCTTTATACTAAAATTATCCAATAATTAACGATAATATCATATCGAATTTAGTTTGAGAAATAAATAATAATAACCATATTTGCGGGCGCAGCACACAACTATTTAACAGGGTGATATCTATTCGAAATAGAGGAGCGCATATTCTAGGTGCCATTGCCGGTACAATAGCAGTTCTTGGAGCCATTGTACTGCCAATAACCTCAGGAGATACAGCGTTTCGTGCCGCTCGTTCTGTTATTGCTGACTACCTTAAACAAAAAAGTGTTTAACCGATTAGCCATAGCCGTTCCGTTGTTTATCACTTCTTATTCCTTAACGAAAATTGACTTTAATCTTCTTTGAAGATACTTCTCTTGGGCAAACTAAGCAACAGCCGAAATCGCACTTTGAATTGCAACTATGTATATTTAATCGATGGTTCCAACCATTTTTTATGAGTTATATGGTTTTTGTTTATATCTTAAATGCGGAAATTGGTTTCCGTTTAGAGCTTCGTCTATCATTTATAATAGGTGCAATTTACAGTGATGCTTACTTTTTTGTTCTTAAAAAAGCAAAGGAAAATAAAGCAAACAAATTGGACGTAGATATGTAAACAATTAGTAAGAAGCTTACACGGTCATCTGTGTAAGCTTCTTTTTTGGAAATGAATATTACATTCTATAAAAGACCCTTTTCTAATAATCTCTGTTATAAATTAGTGTTAAGCTTAATATTCAGAAAATTATACTGCCATAATAAGCTCCTGACAAATATACTAATTTTCTTGAATTCCACTAAAATTCCTCTCTCACATACGTATTTCCTACATATATAAGATGTAAACTTTTACATTATTTTACCGGATAGTAGGGTTTTGAATTACACCGTCATTTTTTTCTTTTAATAGAATATAGAAGTCCAGCTTTTGTTAGAGGAGGGAACAAGATGTCGAGCAGTAAATTTCCACAATTTTACCATAAAAGATGTAATTGTCCTGCTAATAAAAATAACTGTTCATATTGCAAAAACAAAGAATTACATGTGGAGTATATTGATAGCTACGATGAAGATATAAATCATAGCTATTGTACTAATTGCAATAAACACTATAACCACTGTCGATGTGGTAACTTAAACATCATAAATGAAATTAATTTACCTTCATGTTGTGAAAATGGTCCTACTGGAGCTACTGGGCCGACTGGACCTACCGGTGCTACTGGCATTACTGGGGCTACCGGACCTACCGGCGCTACTGGGGCTACTGGCGTTACTGGCGCTACCGGACCTACCGGTGCTACTGGCGTTACTGGCGCTACCGGACCTACCGGCGCTACTGGCGTTACTGGCGCTACCGGACCTACCGGCGCTACTGGCGTTACTGGCGCTACCGGACCTACCGGTGCTACTGGCTTTACCGGCGCTACTGGCGTTACGGGGGCCACTGGAACTACCGGTGCTACTGGCGCTACCGGACCTACTGGCGCAACGGGAGATATTGTAACAGATATCGGCTTTTCCGCTAACAGGGTCCCTACAACTGTAGCTGCCGATACCCAACTGGACAATTGGTCTGTAGTGAGTCCTTTTTATGATGCAGCAGGATTTGACGAAGTAGCTGGAACATATACCATTCCTGCAACAGGACGATATTCTATAAAAGCTGTTATCAGTTACTCAACTACAGCAGCTATTACTGTTTCATTAGGAGCAGGAATAAATCCAGCTTTAGTAGTCCAACGAATATCACCAGTTACTACAGACTTAATTACAGGGTTATTTCCCGTTCTAAACGTAGACATTGTTCTATTGCTAACATTAAGGGCCATACTAGGAAGCGGCCAAGTAACATTAGAAGGAGATGTAGAATTAGATGCTGGGGATGTCATTGCTATTCAATATGTCGCAGATGGATTAACTATTAATGTCGATCTAGGCGGTACAGATGCAACTGGAACGATTTGGTCAGTTCACAGATTATCTTAAGTTATTTAGAATATATAAGCGAAACTAAAATAGTTAACCCAAAAGCTGAACGATAAAATAAATGTTCATACGAAGCGCAGTCAAATTTCGTAGACTCCTTGAAAAAGAAGAACGCTTTTTCTGCGTGCAATGTATCGCTACCGCAGCCTTCCTTATCCTACGGGAAAAGCGTGAGCTGAAAATCCCGCAGGAAAGCGTTCTTTGCTTTCTGAGGAAGCTAATACGTCCCCGCGAAAAGCGAAGCATTTTGACTTAGCAATGAATGAACTACCTATAACCATAACAATAACCCGAACTTCATCTAAACTATTTCAGATAAAGTTTGGGTTTTACATATCTAAATATTCTTTCGTTCCAACCTCTTTTAGATATCTATAAGAATATTGTAATGCATGAAAATGAAAAGTTATCGTACTAACAAATCTAAGATAGTTATTCTATTTTTACAGAAAATACAGAAGCTCTACTTTCTTCATTTAGCAAAACTTGGTTATTATTATAGGCTATGTTAGGAGAAAATCGTATTCATACATGCTATACTATGGGGTATAAAGGACAATTATGGAGTTGATACGTATGGACCCATTAGATATCATGATGAAGCTTGATCAGATCGTTCCATACTTCGATCCGATTATAAGTGCAGAAAATCAATTAATTATTGGCTATGAAGTTATACCTTATTTTCAAGGAGAAGACAAAGAATTACATAACCTCTGTTGGTTTGTAAAAGATGAATCGATACCGAGCGAATTCCGATTAGAGCTAAGTAATGCGGTGCTTCATAAGGTATTAGATAAGTATATATGTACGGATCAGTCCCAATTTTTATTTATTCATTATGATGCTAATTTATTGCTCAAGGATGATGGCGATAGCATGATGGCATTATTAAATACTTATGCTGAAAAGGGACTGATGCTAAAAAATTTAATACTACAATTTTCTGAGTCATTTGTCACAGATCATATCTATGAACTAAAGCATTTATTTGCATATATACAAACATATGGTTTACAAATCGCAATTGATGACGTTGGTCAACGTAATGGTAACCTAGATAAATTAGCTATCATTAAACCCAATATAATAAAAGTAGATGTAGCATTTCTACAAGATGATGACCTACCTCAATTGTATCAAGATGTACACCATTTATTATCTATGCTTTCTCGTAAAATTGGCGCAACCTTACTCTTTAAAGGCATTACAACGTTCCAACAATTAAATTATGCATGGCGAAATGGTGGTCGTTATTATCAAGGAAGCTATTTGGAAAAGATACACCCTGAATTTATATCAGCAGACAACTGTAAGGATAAAGTTAAGAAAGATTTCCACCATTTTATAACATTTGAGCATAAGAAAATGAAAGCGCAGTTAGATTTGACAAATAGAATTAATCAACAATTAGGAACAACTTTGAAAAAAATAAATCCAGATGCCCCTTATGACGAAACAATCCTGACCGTTGCTAAGGATTGTGATGCATTTACATTTCGAGTATATATTTGTAATGAAGCAGGCTTTCAATTATCCTCCAACGTGGAAAAGAATCTGGATGGTGAATGGGAATTGCGTAACGAAGGACGACAAAAAAACTGGAGCTGGCGCCCGTACTTCTTTGAAAATATTGTACGTATGAATATGGAGAAAAAAGGAATACTTTCTGATTTATATACAGATATAGAGAGAGACGAGCGAATTAGGACATACTCCCATCCTATCTCAGAACAACAATTTATTTTTATCGATATCCCATACAATTTTCTATTCGAACAAGATGGTTTATTATGAGAGGCTGAGACAAAAGAATGAAGATACAATAAAAAACGAACGATAAGGTATCGACCCCCTGAAGTTAGAGTGAAAAACTAATTTCAGGGGGTGTTTTTGTGGCTAAATATAGTGAAGAATTTAAAGGGAAGGTTGTCACCGAGTATATAGATGGAAATCTTTCATATCGTTCCTTAGCCAAAAAATATCATATGAGTAGCTTTACACCACTATATGAATGGGTGAAAAACTATGAGCGTCACGGTATGAAGGGACTAGAACGGAGAAAAACAAAGAAGGAGTATTCTGTTCAATTTAAATTAGATGCGATACAATTTATGTTAGAGACAGGTGCTTCTTATACAGAAACTGCTGTTCAATTTAAGTTGAGCAATTCGTCCATTGTTAAACTCTGGATGAAAAAATTTCGCAGACAAGGTAAGGAAGGCCTGGAATTAAAACGAAAGGGGCGTCCTTCTATGCCTAAAAAACCCATTAATCAGAAGAAGCAGGAAGCAAAAAAGAGAACACGTGAAGAAGCGTTAGAACGTGAGAACGAACTACTAAGGCTAGAGAATGCCTACTTAAAAAAGCTAAAAGCTTTTCGGGAGAATCCGAATGCCTTCTACGAAAAGCACAGGCAAAGGTGGCATTCGAACTCAAAGAAGAAGGATTCCGATTAAAAGGTATTCTTCTTGTTGTGGGTATTCCTGAAGCTACCTATTATTATCATATGGAACGCTTTGACAGAGAAGATACAGAAACAGAATTAAAAGGTTACCTCCCCCCTTGTCGGTTATCCACTAAATATGCTTACTGTATCTTTTCTACAAAATTTTTCAACACATGTATGGTTTGTACGCAATCACTTAAATCAGACCATTCTAAAGGATTATGGCTAATTCCATTCTTGCTTTGGACAAATAGCATGGCTACTGGAACTTTTTCGCCAATAATCATGGCATCATGTCCAGCTCCACTTGGTAACTTATAAGGTTTCATATCCATTTCCTCGATGGTTTCTGCTAATAATTCCTGCTTATCACTCATAATCGGTACTGGCTTCACCCTCGTTTTTTCTACATAGTTAAACATAAGATGATGCTTATCGGCAATCGCTTCTGCTAGATTTAAAACATTATCCACTAATACATCTCTAGTATTCTGATAAATATCTCGAATATCAACATATAAAGTTACTTTGCCCGGAATAACATTTACACCATTTGGTTCTACGAGTTGTTTCCCAATGGTAGCAACAGCAGTATCATTCATTTCTTTGGGTAGCTTATTCACTTGATAGATAAATTCACTTGCGGCTACAAGAGCATCCTTTCGATCTTTCATCGGTGTATTTCCTGCATGACCTGCTTCTCCTAAAAATGTGAGCTCCAACCAGCAAGGCCCAGCAATTCCTGTCACAACACCACATGGCAGCCCTTCTTTTTCCAACTGTTTCCCCTGCTCAATATGTACCTCTACAAATAATTCAATCTCGTTCATATCCCGTTTCGCATTCTGATAGCCTTCCACACTTAATTGAACCTGTTTTAGAACTTCTTCAAAGCTATATCCTTCCTTATCCACTAACTGTTTTTTCTCTTCCATATTAAAGTTTCCAATCATTGCTTCACTTCCATTCAGCCCACCATTAAACCGCGCCCCCTCCTCATCAGCAAACACCACTACTTCAAAGGGTTTCGTTGGTTGATATCCTATAGTATTCCATGCCTCTACTACCTCTAATGCGGCAATCACACCAAGCACTCCATCGAAATGGCCACCATTTGGTACACTGTCCACATGGGAACCACTCATAATAGCGGGACGTGTAGCTTCTTTACCCTCTAGTCTTCCAATTAAATTCCCAGCACCATCTTCTTTCACCTCTAGTCCTGCGTTCTTCATCCACATGGCAACTTTATTTTGAGCAGCCACTTCCTCTTTTGAATACCCTGGACGATTGGACCCACCATCTTCAGTTCGACCAATAGTAGCTATTTCGTTTAAACGATCAGCAATTCGCTCACCAGATACCCCTCCATAATCTAATTCCTGATTGTATCCATGCAATAAACGCTCACGGAGCAAATTCGTTTTCTTTTGATTCATTAGATGTTCCCTCCTACTCGATTTTTACTAAACAACAAATTGAATTAATAATAGAATAATTCCAACTTGTTTTTAAAGTCAAGATGCCATAAAGTGAAACTTCAATCAATGAGGGCTTACTGCCAGTTATATACGTGATATATATACTGCTACAGAGATAAGAAAAACGGAGCAAAATTCGCTCATTCCTTATCACTAAATGCTCAGATTTACGCTTCCTCTAGTAGCTATTATGGAATAATAGCTACTGCTTGCTTGACCACCACTCCAGCTGCCCACTTCCCTTTCCGTGGGGTTTGTCCTTCAGCTAACTTTTTTAGCAAAACCCGCTCAAAAAAGTGGATCTTCAGGTCAAACATTTCCCACAGGAGTTGAAGTGGCCGGCCTTCGCTATTATCAGGCTCTACAACGCTAGCATGAAGTAACACAGCTGCTTTTATACTCACAGATAACGATTTTCACTTTACCCATTGTAAAAAAAGTCAACCTATTTCTTATGACAAGAATTGTTGCACCTTCTCATAGCGGAGACTAATTACGTAGACTCCTGCGGGAATTGCGCGAGCCGAAAATCCACTTTGCAACGTGTTCTTCTTTGCAAAGTTAGTTGAGGCCGTGCCCGCGGAAAGCGAAGTAATTCGTCGGAGCATTGCCAATATACATCAAACATTTCAAAATAACTACTTGGCTTAACGCAGTCATTGCACTGATTTTATACTTTCTTAACTTATAAAAAAGGGAGCCACACTTGTGCTCCCTTTGGATGTTATTCCTATTCCTTTATCCATTGATTGACTAAATCTTGATTTTCTTCGACCCATTTCCTAGCACCATCAATCGGTTCATCAGCGTCCTTGACATAGGTCATTAATTCCCCAATGGAATCATCATCCATTTTCCAATCTTTCATCCACTTACTAACTTTTGGAAAATCTTCTGCAAATCCTTGACGAGCTGCATGATGAATCTTTTCTACGCCACCATAAACCTCTTTGGGGTCTTCCAGGTATTTTAAATCATACTGTGAGAAGACACGATGCGGACTCCAAAGCGGTGCAACAATTGGTTCTTCATTCTTAATAGCTTCTGCAATTTCCGTTATCATAGCTGGTTCAGAACTTGGCAATAATTCATAATCAAGATCGTATTCTTTAATTAAATCCTCTGTTACTTCCATCGTACCTGCCCCTGGATCAAACCCGGTAATTTCACCTTCAAACATGTCTGCATGTTTATTTAGATCCTCTATACTATTAATGTTTTCTAAGTATTTTGGGACAACAAGACCAACTTTTGCGTTATCATACCAAGTTTCTTCTGAAAAGAAAACCTCATCTTTATACTCTTGCAGATAGGCCTGATCCTGAACTGGTAGCCATACCTCTAGATTAATATCCAATTCATCCTCTGCCAATGCTTTCATAATTGTACCCATATCAAGCAATTTCAAATTAACTTCATACCCCTGATCTTCCAAAATAACTTTCCACATATTGGTTACAGCGATATTTTCAGCCCAATTGATCTGTGCCATTTCAATGGTACCTTTATTCTCAGTTCCATCCTCTTTGGCATCTCCGGAACCTTTTTTATCTGACTCTGCACTATCTCCACATGCTGCTAATACAACGACGAATGCTAATCCTATTAGTAGAAGTTTACTTTTAATGAAACGCATAAATTGTCTAATCCTCTCCCATCACGTATTTTTATCGTCTGGATCTTTTGGTAAAAACTCATATATCTCTTCTGATCGTATGCTTGCTACCAACCGTTCAAGCCAGCGGTAATATATTTTTGACTGATCAAGCAGTTCATAAATTTTACGTGCTTCATCAACTAGCTCTGCTGATACATTTTCATCTTCAAAAATTTGATCTAATTCAAATTCAGCCTGTTTAATTGCCTCCATGTTCATTTTTGCCTCTCGGTCCCATAATTGACAAAAATAAGACATAAACGAATGGAAGAAATTCTTTTCGGCCGCATACGTATGTTTACGAGATCCACGTTGAAATTTCTTTTTAACCATCTCATTTTCTTGTAGCTTTCTTACACTTGTGCTCATACTTGGCTTACTCATCCCAAGTTCCTCTCGCATTTCATCGAGATTCATTTGATCCTTAAAATACATCGTTGCATAAAGCTTTCCTGCAGCTGGTGTTACACCATAAACATCCATCGTTTCGGCGATAGTTTCAATGACATATCCCTTTGCCTCTTCCAGCTTCTCCCTAGCCATGTCATCATTTGAAGCCGCCATTCCGTCACCTCCTATTTTTAAAAAAATTTAATACGTTAAGAATTTATTTTACAAACTTAATGGTAACGTATCCTCGAAATATGTCAAATAATAATAAGAAAAGTTTAGTGTATTTTTAATTAAACCCATACATTAAAAAGAAAACCGCTTACTACCTTTTTCAGCAGTTTCTATAACCAAATTCTCATATTAACAATTATACGTATTCACTTTGACAACAATAAAGCAACATGTTACATTAGTTTTGTTCAAAACGTTAAATAAATATTTAACAAACTTAACGATGGAGGAGGTTTTCCCTTTGGACTGCAAACGAAATTATATTGATGGTGAATGGGTAGCATCAAAAACAAATGCTACTCGAGACATTATTAATCCTTTTAATCAAGAAGTCATTGCTACAGTTACGGAAAGTGATGAAGTTGACACACAGACAGCCATTAAAGCTGCAAGAAAGGCATTTGATTCTGGGGAATGGGCAACAACACCAGCAACAGAAAGAGGGCACATTGTTAGGACCATTGCTCAATTCATTGAAAGAGATAAAGAGGAATTAGCTAAGCTAGAATCACTTGACACTGGAAAAACAGTTGAAGAAAGTCGTGGAGATATGGAGGATATTGCTGGTGTCTTTCACTATTATGCTGAACTAGCAGATAAAAATGGCGGAGAAATTATTGACTCGCCAATTCCAAATACGATAAGTAAGGTCGTACATGAACCTGTTGGTGTATGCGGACAAATCACACCTTGGAATTATCCGCTCTTACAAGCATCCTGGAAGCTTGCTCCTGCATTAGTAGCAGGCAATACACTTATTATGAAACCAAGTGAGATTACACCACTAACTACCGTTAAGGTGTTTGAATTAATGGAGGAAGCAGGTGTTCCAGCTGGAGTCGTTAATTTAGTACTTGGACCAGGACATTCCGTAGGTGCTGAACTTTCTGCTAATAAAGAAGTTGATCTTATTTCCTTTACTGGAGGTATTGCAACTGGTAAGAAAATTATGCAAGCAGCAAGTTCCAACGTGAAAAATTTAGCACTTGAACTTGGCGGAAAAAACCCAAATATCGTTTTTGCAGATGCTGATTTTGATACAGCGGTAGATCAAGCACTAAATGCAGTCTATTTTCACGCAGGACAAATTTGCTCTGCCGGAACAAGATTAATCGTTGAGGAAAGCGTTCATGATGCGTTTATTGAGAAACTTGTTACACGAGTTATGGACATTAAGCTAGGTAACGGTTTTGATGAGGCAACACAAATGGGACCGCTAATTTCTGAGGAGCATTTAAATAAAGTTATTGATTATGTGGAAACTGGTAAACAGGAGGGAGCTACCGTTGCGGTTGGCGGAGATCGCCCAAGTGACCCTCAATTACAAAAAGGTTTCTTTTATCTTCCTACCGTACTCACAAATTGTACAACGGATATGAAGGTAGTTCAAAACGAAGGTTTTGGTCCTGTTATTACCGTAGAAACATTCCAATCAGAAGAAGAAGCTATTCATCTAGCCAATGATTCAATTTACGGTCTGTCTGGTGGCGTA
This sequence comes from Virgibacillus sp. M23, assembly GCF_034190895.1. NCBI lineage: Bacteria > Bacillati > Bacillota > Bacilli > Caryophanales > Bacillaceae > Virgibacillus > Virgibacillus sp. M23. The sequence goes on from NZ_JAWDHA010000047.1 coordinate 25,167, forward strand.
TGGACAAATGATATTGCTAAGGCGGAGCGTTGCGTAGCAAAGATGCGCATGGGAACGGTTTGGATTAATGAATACAATCTATATTTTCCGCATGCACCTTGGGGCGGATTTAAACAATCTGGAATTGGCCGAGAACTTGGCAGAGCTGGATTAGAAGAATATCAAGAAACGAAGCATATCTTTCAAAACTTAAAACCAGAAGCAATAAATTGGTTCTAAATATAAAATTTCAATCTTAGGAGGAATCGTCGATGAGTTTAAATATGAAAGTTGAACATATGCATAAATTCCATACATTTGAAATCCCAACAGCGATCAAGCATGGGATCGGAGCAATTAAACATATTGGTGAAGAAGTTAAAAACCTTGGTGTTACCAAAGTTCTTCTCGTAACTGATCCTGGTATCTATAAAGCAGGGGTAACTGAACCTGTTGAGAAACATCTAAAAGAGGCTGGAATTGAGGTTGTTGTCTTTAATAAAGTAGAGCCGAATCCTCCTGTACGTTTAATCGCTGAAGGGTCTAAGGTATTTACAGAAGAATCATGTAATGGACTCGTAGCCGTAGGTGGCGGTAGTTCAATGGATACAGCAAAAGGAATTGGTGTTGAAGCAACACACGATGGTAGTGTACTAGATTACGAAGCTGCCGAAGGTAAGAAACCTTTAGAAAATCGTATTCCGCCATTAACTACCATTCCAACAACTGCAGGTACAGGTTCAGAAGTTACACAATGGGCTGTTATAACAGATGAAGAACGTGAATTTAAGTTTAATACAGGTGGCCCATTAATTGCGGCACATTTAACCATTCTTGATCCTGAATTACATGTGTCCATGCCCCCACATGTAACAGCTATGACAGGTATTGACGCACTTGCTCATGCAATCGAGTGCTATACGATGCATTTTGCACAGCCGGTAACAGATGCAGTTGCACTATTGGCAATAGAGTACGTAGGTAAATATATTCGTCGGGCATACGCTGATGGTGGTGACATTGAGGCACGCTACGGGATGGCACAAGCTGCCATGCTTGCTGGACTTTCATATGGAAGTGAATCAGCTGGAGCAGCACATGCTATGTCTCAAACATTAGGCGGTATTATTCCCGTTGCCCATGGACAATGTGTGGCTACGATGATGGGACCCGTGATGGAATATAATTGGAAAGGACATCCTGACAAATTTGCACGTATCGCACAAGCACTAGGTGCAAACACATTCGATATGACAACTGAAGAAGCAGCAAAAGCAGCAGTCAATGAAGTTTATCGTTTAGCAGAAGACTTAGATATTCCTAGTTTAGAAGAGCAAGGTGTTTCACCTGATATGATCGAGCGTTTATCAAAAGAGGCCATGAAGGATCCACAAACAGTAGGAAATCCACGTGATCTCACCGAAAAAGACTATCAGTGGATTTATAAGCGTTGTTTCGGATTAGTGGCAAAAACCGTATAATCCAAAGCAAAATTGCATGGACCCCGTAGTTAAGAAACTAGATAAAAGAGACTGAGACAAAAGAATGAAGAAACAATATAAAACGAACAATAATTAATTAAAATTAATTATTGTTCGTTTTTTGATTAGAATAATAAATTTAGCACCTGAAATAAGCGAGACTCCAGCGGGAACAGCACAAGTACGAAGATCCACTTGGTAGCGTGTTTTTCTTTACCAAGTTAGCGGAGGCCGTGCCCGCGTAAAGGACGTATATTTTCACGGTGCAGCGATGACACTCCTATTGCTAACATGATTATTCGTATTTTGAGTAAAGAAGTGTGTTTTATCCCAGCCTTTTTCATTTCCCTTTTTTATCATCATGTGAAAATACCAACGTATTATGAGATAAACATCAACTTATACAGCGAACTTAAAACATACTCTCTCAGCTATTTTACATTGAATTTACAGTGGTTTTATATTGTGTTATTAAATTTTTATTATCATAACTATATAAAGCAAAGTTTATTTTCCAGCTAGTAAAATAATTAGTGATAGGAGGAATGTTATCATGAAATCGAAGAGCAATTTTTGGGTAATTTTGGCAGCCCTTACGTTAGGACTAACAGTTTCATTTTCTAGTGCACAAGCTTTCTCGGAATCTTCAAGTTTAGTAAACAACAATCGTAAACCAGAACTTGTTTTTCCTGTAATAAGTGATGTGCATATTGACAATAGTTCAACAATAGATGATGAGAAATTTAAAGCAGCGATGAACCAACTAAACAAAGTTGCCCCTGATCAGGATGCTTTTGTTGTGGTAGGGGATTTGACTGATTACGGATATGAAACAGAGTATGATAAATTTTTCTCTATTTATAATGAAAAGAAACAAGATGGCGTCAATTCCTTGTTTACAATGGGTAATCACGATTATTGGAATGGTCTATCTATTAAGGATGCACAAACTCGCTTCTTGGAAAAAACAGCAATGGAATCGATCTATTATCACAAAAAAGTAAATGGCTATCATTTTATTGCGTTAAGTCCTGAAGACAGCACCACTCATGGTTTGTATACGGTTGATCAAATTAACTGGCTGAAAAAACAATTGGAGGCAGCAGAAAAGGACAACCCGGGAGAACCGATTTTTGTGTTCCTACATCAACATATTAAAGACACAGTTTACGGAAGTGATTTGTGGGGTACCCAAGAAAATAAAGAACTTCTATATGATACATTGAAGGAATACCCCCAAGTAATTACATTCTCTGGACATTCTCATTACCCACTTGAAGATCCTAGAACGATTCATCAAAAAGATTTTACATCTGTCGGTACCTCTTCCGTCAGCTATTTGGAATTGGAACCAGGGAAACTTCAAGGGTTTCATCCACAAGGATATCGAGATATTAGCCAAGGTATGGTTGTAGAGGTTTATAATAATGAAGTCATGATTAAGAAACGTGATTTCCATAAAGATAATTGGGTAGGAGATCCTTGGGTGATAAAATACCCAGCTAAGAAAAATAAATTCAACTATACAGAAGACCGTGACCATATAAATCCGGTATTTCCAACAAAAGCCGATGCATCAATCATAGAAGAAAAATCAACATTAAGAAGTTTAACTATTGAATTTCCACAGGCAACTGATAACTTGCTAGTACATTCATATCAAATTAAGGCCAAAAATTTAAAATCAGGAGAATATGATGCAGATTTCAAAGCGTTTTCCAATTTCTATTATGATCCTATACCTAAGAAATTAGAATTCCCAATAAACGGTCTTCAACCAGGTACTACGTATGAAATTGAGATACAAGCACTGGACTCATTTGGAAACACAAGTAAAACAAAATTAAAAACTGAAGGAACTACAAAAGCTTTAGAGATGGTATCAACACAAGCTTCTCCTACTCTAGTAACAAATGGTGAATCAACATCCATTCAAGTAAAGATGAAAAACTATGGCAGCAAAGGTGTAAACGGAAAAATTAAGATTGATGCACCTACTGACTGGACATTGGTAAATCATGAAATCGCTTATGAGCTTACAGGTTATGAAGAAAAGACGTTGAATGTTAAAGCTACCCCATCTGAAGCAATTTCAGGTGCATCTGAATTCACAGTTACAGCTTATGAAGGTGAACAAAAAATCGGATCAAAAGATGTCCAAGTTCTAGTAAACATGATGCTGGGACAAAATTTTGATTATTTACAGTCTTCATTAAAACCTGCAGTTAATGAAGATATCCCTGACTCAATTCTAGGTTGGACTAGCGAAACTCCAAATGGGTGGACGATTACCAATAGCTCCCATATGCCTGCTGGGACAATAGAATGGCAAGGGTGGAGCTTTACTACAAAAGATTTTTGGACAAAAGCTGATACACAAGAACGTGAAGATTTTGATCTTGGACAAGGTGTTATTGCCGTTGCTGACCCAGATGAGTGGGATGATAATGGTTCACCAGCATCTACCGGATACTTTGATAGTACATTAACGTCACCTTCTATAAAAGTTAAAGGTGATCAAAACCTATCATTAGGATTTGCCTCTCATTATAAACAAGAAGGAATACAAACAGCTGAAGTAACAGCAGTTTTTGATAATGGTGAAAAACAGCAAGTACTTATTTATGACAACAAAAGCACTTCTGACAATGGGAACAGCCATGTTTTAAATAAGTATGAAGTTAAATCAATTAACGTTCCTGAAGAAGCTTCTTCAATGAAACTGAAATGGAGAATGTATAATGCGAAAAATAATTGGTTCTGGGCGATTGATGATATTAGACTTGATGATCAAATGATTGTGCCGCCAAATTAAATCTAAAATCAAGTAGGAGGGGATGGCTAATCCCCGAACTTTACACCACCATCATACTTACCGATAGGTACACGGTTGATTCAAATGATACGATTTCGGTTCCGTGTCCTAGTAGACAGGGACAGAGGTGCACGATAATCAGTTCTATGATGCTTGCGATTGATGACAGCATCTCTGTCCTAATCATAGGCCTACTCTTTCGATAACATCTAACTTACTTAATCCTTTTGCACTTTGTTTTAATTCCTCAGAGTCCATGGATGAATGTTTCTTCATTGATTACAAAGAAAGACAGCCTGGATATCGGTAATCTTTTTCTAAATAAATAGGAATAGTGGTTGGCTATTATCACACCCTCTTCTTGCAAGAGTACTTATTATGAAGTAAGGATACTTCTGAAAGACTACTAAATTAGTTGGTTTTACGATTATCATCATCTTTAATAATCGCGTACATACATATATCCCGATGTTTTCCTTTTATAAACAATCGTTTTTTCAATATACCTTCTAATTTTAATCCACATTTCTCTAATACTTTTTGGGAGCCAATATTTTCTACGAAACTCCTTGCCTGGATTCGCTGTAACTTCATGGTTGTAAAACCATATTTAATCACCTCCTGACAAGCTTCGGTAACAATCCCCTTCCCCCAATGCGTATTTGTTAGGACAAAGGCCAATTCTGCCGTATCATTTTCTTGTTCCCAAAAAACGTATTCAATCATGCCAATCAACTTTTTATAAGGTTTTAACTCTATCCCCCACGGAGCTAATTGATTATTATCATATTGATCCAATACAAAATTGATAAATAGCTTTGTCTGTTCGTGTGATTGATGTGTATCAAATGGAAGATACTGCGTGACTACATCTAATGATGTAAAGGCATGAATTGCGGAAAGATCTGTGGCCATTATTTTCCTAAGAATGAGTCTTGGCGTTTCTAATATCGGTTGTTCCAGATCAATTTCCCTATCATTCAATTGCGCCATATCAACCCCCCTTTTTTTTCCACCGTCAATAACCTTTAATCTAAGGAACCTTATATCTAACATCTTTAAAGCAAATGACCTATTCTATGCTATTTTCGAATAAGGTTGATCTATAACCTATTTACCACTAAAAAATATAGATACATTAGTTAAGATAATATATTGAATTATATGTCTATTTATTTTTTTATGAATAATGATATACTATATACATTTGCAAAATGAAGGGGGTTATCATTCATGAAAAACAAGTATATTTTCCAATCCGAACGACTAGGCTTTAGAAGGTGGCAGGAATCAGACAAAGATTTATTTTCAGCCATGAATGCTGATCCTATAGTTATGAAGTACTTCCCTAAACCATTAACGAAAGAACGATCAGATTGGTTAATAGATAAATTTGAACAGGATTTAGCTGGAAAAGGATATGGTATTTGGGCAGTTGATCGCTTAAAAGATCATCAATTTATCGGTTTTATTGGACTGGCTGACATAGATATGCCTGATGTTACGTCGTCTTCCATCGAGATTGCATGGCGATTAGATAAACAGTTTTGGAAAAAAGGGTATGCAGTTGAGGGTGCTAAGACTTGTTTAGATTATGCTTTTCAGACGTTGCGCATGGATGAAATCTGTGCTTTTACCTCCACGATAAATAAGCCCTCTGAAAAAGTGATGGAGCGTATTGGAATGCAAAGGATTAAAACATTTGGACATCCTAAATTAGAGATTGATAGTCCACTGAAGCAACACGTTTTGTATCAGATTCGTTATGATTACTCCTCCATCTCAGAGCATTGTGCATATATAACAAAAGCGCAAGCGCCCGATTAGAAACGCAGTAACTGGAGCGAGTCAACGGAGATAAAGGAAGCACGGTGGGCTTGCGAGCCGATGATGACTTAGATTAGGGCGATTCGTGAAGTCGCCTAGTTTCTGGGCGCTTGCGCTCTGGACGCGGCTCAATACGACCATTTTTATCTACATGAGCAAATTTTAAAATTTCCTAGAATATAATAAAAACCAGAAAATGATACAATCTATCACCATTCCGGTTTCTGCCTGCTCTTATCTAAAGCATACTAAGCTGATAGGGGAGACTTGCCTTTACTGAATTCCCGGCATCCCTTAAGTTTACCAGGTAAACCTTATGGTTATGCGTAAAAGAATCAGCAAAATAGTCCCCTGAATGATTAAATTCGGAATAATAATGCGTTACACATAAAGGAGTTCCTTCCCCCTTACAAAACACCTCAAATGTGCCACGAGAAGTTTTAATTAATTGCTGATCCCACCCACTCATTTATTTATCTCCTTCCCTAGCTACATTTAAATCACTACATATGATCATTCAAACGCCAATCGATTTCCTTTCTGCCAATTTCTTTTAATAGATTATTTGCTCTAGAAAATGGCTTGCTACCAAAAAATCCTCGATATGCAGATAATGGACTAGGATGCGGGGATTTAATAATATAATGCTTATTTGTATCAATCAAAGCACGCTTTTTCTGGGCGGCCCCTCCCCATAATATATATATTACAGGCTCCTGCTTTTTGTTTAATGATTTAATAACTTCATCAGTAAATTGCTCCCATCCCATACCTTGATGAGAATGCGCCTCGCCTTGTCTAACCGTTAATACATTATTTAGTAATAATACACCTTGCTCCGCCCAGTTTACTAATGATCCGTGATCTGGTATTGGATGACCTAAATCAGTATGCAATTCCTTAAAGATATTCTTTAAGGAAGGTGGTATAGCAACTCCTTTATTTACAGAAAAGCTTAGTCCATGCGCTTGGTTCGGACCATGATACGGATCTTGCCCTAAAATAACTACTTTCACACTTTCAAAAGACGTATAATGAAGAGCGTTAAATATGTCGTTCATATCTGGATAGATTATTTTAGAAGCATATTCCTTTTTTAGAAATTCTCGAAGCTGTTGATAATAAGGCTTTGTAAATTCTTCCTGTAACAACACTTCCCAATCATTCTTTAAAATTTGTTTTTTCAATTCCAATCATTCCTTGTAAATTATATCGCTCCTATTATTCTATCATGTATGAACCGTATTTCGATACCATTCCTTTTGTCATTAAAAGTAACCTTTAGGTAACCTCCGCACAAAAAAGTGCATACTTCACAGTTGTTTTATGCTCCTTTAAAATAATTCATGTAATGAAAAAGAATAGAGGAAGAAAGGATGTGTGTGTTGATGAGTAAAAAAATTGCTGTACTAGTTACTAATATGGTTGAAGAGATTGAGCTAACTGACCCAGTACAACATTTCAAAGAAGCAAATCATTCCGTTGATTTAATCGAAGGAGAAGCTGGCAAAAAGATTACTGGTAAAAATGGTAAAACATTCACGATAGATAAAGGAATTGATGAAGTGAAGCCAGATGACTATGATGCACTTTTAGTACCTGGTGGATTTTCACCAGATTTATTGCGAATCGATGAGCGAAATGCCACGTTTGCCCGAAGCTTTATCGAAGCTAAAAAGCCAGTCTTCGCCATTTGCCATGGACCTCAGTTTCTAATCGATACGGACCTTTTAAAAGATGTAGACATCACTGGTTTTACGTCAATTCGTAAGGACCTGCTAAATGCTGGTGCAAACTTCAAGGATGAAGAAGTAGTAGTTGATCAGAACATCGTTACTAGCCGAACTCCCGATGACCTTCCAGCATTTAACCGTGAAGCATTAAAACTGCTTCATGCTTAATACTTCACTTATAGTTGCCGAGGAACTTTTCTCGGCAGTTATTTTTGTATAACTAAAGGAAAGAACCGTTACTTTCTTCGCTAACACACTATGGGTTCTTAGTTATTTTAAGAAAAACTGAGCAAAATTCGCTCATTCCTTATCACTAAATGCTCAGATTTACGCTTCCTCTAGTAGCTATTATGGAATAATAGCTACTGCTTGCTTGACCACCACTCCAGCTGCCCACTTCCCTTTCCGTGGGGTTTGTCCTTCAGCTAACTTTTTTAGCAAAACCCGCTCAAAAAAGTGGATCTTCAGGTCAAACATTTCCCACAGGAGTTGAAGTGGCCGGCCTTCGCTATTAT